>JAFDTZ010000185.1 GCA_019594305.1 Thermoplasmata archaeon | reverse complement strand
GTTTTCGGCGAGGTGACCACCATATCACCCTCCAATTTTATGGCGTTGCTCACCCCGTAAACCGTGCTATTCTGTTCCTTGCGTTTTGCCGGATGCACATAGACCTTCCTTCCCCTGAAATCACCGTACAGGTTCGGCATGTCGTAATCCGGAAGGGGTCCTCCCTTGACCTCGAGGGACAATCTACGGGCGGTTTTTCTGAAGGCCCGCCAGTGCCCCTTCTTCCGCCTCCACGAAAAAAAGATACTCTTGAGTGCGAAAAATCCCAACATCGTGGTAAAGAAAACGATGATGAGTTCGATATAGATCCACATACCCTCTCGGAACCCGGCAAAACAATATAAAATTATCCCGTGTACCGGGTGGACAGGGTACCATCCGTAGTGAGGTATAGAGTTCATTCCCTTTCCAATATCGATTGTTACGCGATATCTTTAAACCCGCTATCCGGGATTGGCGATAAAACAGTATGGGTTAGGATCAAAGAGAGCCATATCTCTTATCCGTTCAAGGAGAAAGGTTCTTTCATCATCCCTTAGATGGCAATAGGCGGTTAGTCTGATAACATTGTCATATGAACTCTTTTCGAGATTCATGAGTGAAATGACTCTGGATGTATGTCTTCGTTGTCGATCGCAGTAATGGATGACAAGCTGCAAACCATTTTCTATCGCAGTTCTGACCCTTTCCTCATAAGAAGGTTTATCAGGCTTATATTTCTGTAAGCCTGACCCGTACAGTACCTTACTAACGATGAAATCCTTGGTTACAACACGGTTTTTGAGAAACTCGACAAGTTCTCGTTTTCCCATGTCTTTCAAAACTAGATTTCCATATAGGGTGCTCACTAGTATCCTATCACCACACTTCATCGTTCTGTGTTCTTTTAGTTTACTTTTGATATTGAACACGTTCTCTACAACATTGGAAGTGATATGCAGACCTCCAAATATCTTTTTCATCACTTCGAAGCAGTGGCTGAATACCGGTATGTTTTTCGCATCCTCGACCGGTCCTTCGAAAACCTTTTCACACGGATCATTTCTAACAGCGTCGTGGGTCGAGGTATTTTTCTTTTCAGACTTTTTAACGGTGGTTTTATAAGGCTTCCTTCGCCTTATACCTCTTGGAGTAAAAACAGTCCCAGCCCATATAACCACGTCTTTTGAAAGCTCCGTATATTCGTCCTTTTTGGATATACGATTATTACTTTTTCTTTTCTTTGCCCTCCTTTCCCTCTGCCGCAGCACATTGTCTGACGGTGTTCCCTCTTCGAGCACCACATCCCAAAAGCATCGTATCGTATATGCCGTACAGTTGTGGACCAGGTGCGCATAGATCATGCCTCTGCAACTTTTCTTGTGGAACTGACGTATATGGATAGCATTTGGGAAGTACGATTTAATGGGCTCAACGAATGCAGATTCACCGTCCGTAACGAACACTATTAGCGTATCATCAGGAACCGTCAATCTCTTCTTTATGGCGGCTATAAGTGTCATCGTACTCAGATAGTTGTCCGTAGTGACTATCTCAAAAACAGGAACATCATCAACCATGGCGAGTATTATCGCCTTTCCCTTCATCAGCCCCGAACCGGTCAGATCAGAAAAAATTGTAACGATGTCAGTGTTTTCATCCACAATGATGGAGTCTTTACTTCCTTCTTCTACGATGTACTGGTACAGGCGCTCAAGGGGTAATTCAACGAAGTGTCTCGAGGTTTCGTTCATCCTACGTATCCCATCGATTACACTGTTGGTTTGCAGAAGATCCGCCAGATTCTCTGTCATGGCATCCTGGTAGTACATGATAGCTTCAAAAGAGGTGCTCGTTGTGAAGCACCTTGGTTTTTCGTGAGAGCTACTGTTGGTGCATTTGAATTTGCGTCTACCCCTATTAGTGCCAGTATAGACTACATGCTCTCTACCCTCACAGATAGGACACGTGCATAATTCCTTCGAATTATCCAGTGCCTTTATCTTCTCTTCACACACCTTATTCGCATACTCCATCGTATCCTTTACCTTTCTGATAGACAACGGCTTTGTTCGCGGTTTTAGAATCCCCATCTTTAACACGCTCTTACGTAAACCCCATTACGTAAAAGTTTATAAAGTTTTGGTTCTTTACTACCAAATGAATGAAAGCGAAATTGGTCACCTACCGAACAGAAAATCTCAATAATTCGGAGAGAAGTAAACTATCAAAGAAACTGTACGGCTATACCGATAAATCCCATCATGGAGAATACATATACGAGAGAAAGGGACTCCTTGATGATACGACACATGTTAAAATTCACAAAAATACCTTTATCATTGCAATCAAAGATTGGCCTCACATCAAAGTAGAGCTTGAAAAAAGAAAGGCGGACATAAAAACTTGGGATATCATCATTATTGACGATTTATGAATGTATAAGCGAAAGTAATACCTCGGGATACGCCACCCCGTTGATTATACCTCACAACGGATAGTACCGTGGACAGCCTCCAAAAAGTTATTAACCGCCGTTCAAAATTGCCCGGAGTGTACTCCATAGAATCCAGATCACTTACACGAACATTCAAAAGCAAGGGCGAGGTCGTGGAAGCCCTGAAGGAGGTGGATCTCTCCGTACGTCAGGGTGAGCTCTTCGGTCTCCTGGGGCCCAACGGCGCCGGCAAGACCACCCTGATCAAGATATTCACAACCC
>JAFDTZ010000053.1 GCA_019594305.1 Thermoplasmata archaeon | reverse complement strand
AGACCTTTACGAAGATCTCTTCGTTGAAGGAAAGTGGCGCACTATTACAAAGGACGGTAATCTGGATACGCTGTCGGAGAGCGGCGGTGCGGGTATAAAGTGGATCATAGAGATAATCAAGGGGATCATCGATGAACACAATGTGAAGGAAATCGGCGAAGGGGTGATCGGTGCCACTGACGAACCGGTAACCGGTGATATAAAAAGATTGATAAGACTACCGATGACGATACACGGAGGATCATTCCTGTGCGCCGTGCCTGTCCCAATAGATGATTTTGACACCTTTGATCCTTTAAATGACGCTATCCCCACAGTACTCGGAAAAAAAGAATACCGTATTAAACTGGATAACATGCCTATAGAAGACGAAATTATACTGCGCGGAAAAGAGATCAGATTGGATGAAGAAATGAGCGTCCCCGAATATGCAGCGGCTTATATGGTTTCAAAGTACAAAGCGAAAATTCTATAAACAACTTGTTATATAGTCTTATGACAACACAAGGGTATTAACATGGCAGCCAGAAAGAAACAATATGATAGGCTTGAAGGCACTTATCAGATAATCAGGGTAAAAAGATTAGAGAAGATGGCATATATACCTCAGGGTATCGCAATAGTAGTTATTTTTTTCCTTTTTCTTCATTTTACAGGCGCACAACTTAAACCCTTTTATTTGCCTTTTTTCTTCCCACTCTTGATAATTTCAGTATGGTTACTTGCTCTATCCATCGAGTCCTTTGTCTTTAGATTAATGGAGATCAAGTACAGAAAAAGTGAAAGTGCTAAATTCCTTATGGCACATCGTTCAATGAAAAAAGCCTTCGTTGTTATCATAATCGCAGTAATCATCATAATTATAACCGCCCTACCATTTATTCATCAAGAAGTTGAGAATTATGCTTCCCCGACGGGTGAAATCACATTTACAGGGGAGGAGACGGTATACTTCACTACCAGAGGCAGATTTGATTTTGTTTTTATCAATGATATTACCGTGGAGTTGCTCGATTACCAATCACCGGACGATGCAAGAGTAGAGATATTGTTACTCTCTCTTGATAATTACGCAGAGAACAATACACATATGCGGTTAAACAGAGAGATAGGAGACCCGAACCAGGCTACAATAAATAACTCTTTCTTTTACGAGATGCCCCGTCTAAAATTTCAAGAGTACTATATCGTATTAAGGTCGGATCAGGAAGTCACCGTAAGGTATCACATAGATGTTTATGTGGCCATGGAGAGAGTATATCCTTTTACCACATTAGCTATCGCTTTTATGACCTCTTACAGTGTCTGGGTATATGTGTTATATCCTATTAAAAAGAAGTATTCCGCCGAAGGAATCTACCAGTAAAAATCGGTCAACCATCAGTTAGTTACGATACAAAACTTTAATACTATTTTGCCGTATATCATAACATGGACATTGAGGAGTTCAACCATGCAGCTAGGATATTAGGACGAAAATACGTACCTGCAGTTATAAAGGAGGTTTCGGTAAAGAAAAATATTACGGCAAGTGAGCTAGCATCTTATATCGGAATATGTACGGCCACCGCGGTTAACTATTTGAGTGAATTGGAAAAGATAGGTGTTTTGAAGAAGAAAATCGTTAAGGGAGAAACCGGTGATGTTTGGGAATATCGACTCACGTCAGATACAATAACACTGGAAACCGAGATAGACTGATATGGGAGCTTGTTCATGGAGATCAAAAAACCGGATATAGAAGATTATGACCAATTGATAGACTTGTGGGATATCTGCGGACTGCCCTACAAACCCAAAGGCAGGGATATCAGGGAAAGGATAGAAAAGGAGATGGAAACCCATCCGGAATACTGGAAGGGAGTTTACGATGATAATAGATTAGTCGGTGTAGTTGTGGGCACCGACGACGGTAGAAAGGGATGGATAAACAGGCTTGCTGTTTTACCCGAATTTCGGGGAAAAGGCATAGGTACAAAGCTTTTAGTTAGTATGGAGGAGGAATTCTACAAAAAGGGCATGGGGATTATAGGCGCTCTCATCGAGGGAGACAATCCCGATTCCCTGGAGTTCTTCGAGAAGCGAGGTTACATCGACCATGATATACGATACTATTCCAAGAGAGAGCGCGACGAATCTTGAAATACCGGTTACAATTAGGTGTTGATATGAGCGAGTTAATAGACATCGTCGACGAGAATGACGAGATAATAGAACAGTGTTCGAGAAAAGAGGCACATTCCAGGGGATTGAGGCATCGAAGTGTCATGTTCTTCGTATTGTCCCCGGACGGGCGTATCATGGTGACCGAACGATCGAAAAACAAGGACTTTTTTCCCGGTTACCGAAGTGTGGTAATGGGCGGGCATGTAAAAGCGGGTGATTCCTACGACGAGGCACTGAAGCGAGAAGTAAAAGAAGAGATCGGAACCTTCGGGGATTACAAGGAGATAGGCAGATTTACAAAAGACATTCCGGAGGAGACTGAGAATGTACGGTTATATACGGTAACGGTTGACCCGGATAAGATACGGTTGGCGGAAGACGAATTCGCAGACGGAGAATTCATGTCACTGGACCAGGTATTAAAAGAGGTGGAAAGTTGCGATGATTTTCTGCCTGAAACCCCCCAGGTCATAAGGATGTTCAAAGATAAGGGAAGATATCAGTAAACTACCGATTCTTGAAAGCTGGTATTTTTAAAAATATTAACGGTATAGAAGTTATTTGGAATTTTATCGATCATGTTCTCCGATCATTTTTTCGATAATTTCGTTGGAGGTATATATTCTAATTCTATCTTGTTTATTGAAGTCCTTGTCATCAGACCATATGGAACACTTGTAAGCTATAGCTAAAGCCAAAAACTCGGTATCTTTTTCATATGGAACAAAGTGAGATATAAAAATAAGCGGAATCAGTTTAGATTCCGTAGCATTTTTCATCTATCTCCTTCATTATTTCATAAGCCTCCTTGATATGTTTCTTGTAATAAATAGTTGGAACAATTATAACTTGGGTAAAAAGTTCGGATAAGAGATACTCGTATGCTTCTTTTCGTCCTCTCAATTTTATCTTATTTTTTATCAGTTTTTCATATTTTTCAATTTCATAAATCACCAATTCCGGGACAAGAAAATCTAGGTCATCTATATCTATGATATTCCATACAACTGAATTCGGATATATCAAAGAGGAAATAAATACGTTAGTACCTAAACAATTCTTTTTTTCTTTCATGCCATGCTTTTGATCTTGCCTTATCAAAATTTTCAACATCTTTTTCTGAGAGATCGATCAAGTCTATTGAGGTTTTGATAGATTTCATCCGCTGGTTCTTTTTTGCTATCTCTCGCTCTAATTCAAAAATTGCTATTTTCTCTGGAAGCTCAGGAGGTATTTTTATCTTCACTTCTGCGATGTTATTTATAAGGTGCTATCCGATATATAAATATTTGTTTTCTTAATACTCTAGCACAGTTCTATTCAACACTCATCATGTATCTATATCATTATGTATCAAACTAGGCCAACAAATCTCTGAGGGAAGAATTCGAGAATCTCATCGTTTTATGTGATAGATCGTAAATATAATTGTGGGTAGAGTTAAAGTATCGAAGATAATCCAGTACAACATCCTGTAATAACGAGGAAATATATTGGCGGGATATTAAACCGTATCAATCACTTTTGTTCCAAAATATAAGCATATCGTCTTGAGTGATTTAAAAAAAATTTAGTTCTTTATAAAATGAATCAATGATCCCACCCCTTGGGCAAAAAAGATATAACACAGTTTACAATCCCTTATCGATCATATGGCCGACAGACTCGAAGATGTGAAGCCCACAAGGATGGAGCTTTTACGAATAAAAAAGCGTAAGATGCTGGCAGAAACTGGCCATGATCTATTGAGCGAAAAAAAGGATGCCCTGATAAACGAGTTTTTTAAAGTGATAGACAAGCGGCGTGAACTGAGAAAGGATCTAGAAAACATATTGGTCCCCAGCTACAAAACATTGATACAGGCTGAGATGTTGATGGGGAAGGGCGAAATATCTTCCATCGCCGAAGGCGCAAAAAAGATGGGAGGAGTCGACATTGATGCCGACAACATCATGGGTGTAAAGGTACCATTGCTCAACGCTAAAGTACCGAAGGAAAGATACTATGGTTTCGTCGATACATCCGTTAAACTCGACGAGGCCGTTTCCAACTTTAAGAACGCATTGAATACATCTATCGCCCTTGCGGAGGTCGAGGGAAAGCTTGACCGGTTGGCGGAAGAGATCGAAAAGGCTAAGCGCAGAGTGAATTCACTGGAATACATATATATCCCTCGTCTCGAGGCCACCATCAAATATATAGAGAGGCAGATAGATGAAAGGGAAAGAGAAGATTTCTTCCGCAGGAAAAAGATAAAGGCAATTATGGAAAGAGAAAATAATCTTTAAGGGTTTGTGAAGGACTTGAAAAAATTGATAACAACTTACTTCAATACACCGGAGAGAAAGGCAAAACTATACCTGTTGCTTACGATTGCCCAGATATGGGCAGTGATCGCCATGATCATAGGGGTAGTCGTTTTCGCATTCCTATTGCTAAAAGATATGGGAGTTATATGATATCATGAAGATAGATCTACTTGTAAAGAACTGCAGCGAGTTGCACACCCTCAAGGGGCCGGAAAGACCGAGAACAGGGAATGAGATGAAGGATACCGGTCTGATTATCGATGGGGCCCTGGCGGTGAACGAAGGTAAAATAATCGATGTGGGAAAATCCCATGAAATAGAGAAAAAGTACGAAGCTAGGGAGTGCTTCGACGCCACCGGCAAGGTGGTCACACCCGGATTCGTCGACCCCCATACTCACCTAGCATTCGCCGGCTCAAGGGAGGACGAGCTGGTGATGAAGATAGAGGGAAAGAGCTACATGGAGATACTGGAAAGCGGCGGCGGTATACTAAGGACGGTACGTGCAACCAGGAGATCCTCTAAGGATGAACTGAAGCGTGCCATGATAAAGAGGATGAATACGATGCTGGAGCACGGTACAACTACCGCAGAAGCCAAGAGCGGCTACGGGTTGGACCTGAAAAATGAGATAAAATGCCTTGAATCTATAAAAGAACTGAACCAAGAACATCCACTCGACCTAGTTCCCACTTACATGGGTGCCCACGCTTTACCTCCTGAGTTCGACGATCATGAAGCGTACATAAATTACTGTACTGAAACCGTTCTACCTATAGTTGTAGAAAAGGAACTTGCGGAATTCTGTGATATATTCTGTGAGAAGGGTATTTTCGATGTCTGTCAGAGCAGAGTATTGCTGACAAAAGCAAAAGAATTGGGCCTGGGGTTGAGGGTGCATGCAGACGAGTTGGCTAACATAGGCTGCAGCACTCTCGCCGGTGAGTTATCCGCCGTATCAACGGAACATTTGGTAAAAACATCCGAGGACGATATGATGACTATGGCAGAGAACGGTGTTATAGGTATACTGTTACCGGGAACACCTTTCATGCTTATGGAGAGTGAATACTCTCCGGCAAGAAAGATGCTAGAACACGGAATGGCTATCGCCCTTGCCACGGACCTTAACCCTAACTGTTGCACGGAGTCTGTGCCCATGATGATCACCTTGGCGTGCCTTCATATGAAGATGCATCCTAAGGAGGCACTGACGGCATCCACATTCAACGCTGCTAAGGCGGTAGGGAGAAACGATATAGGGGCTATCGAGGCCGGTAAAAAGGCCGATATCGTTGTGTTGGATATGCCGAACATACTGCACCTACCATACCATTTCGGTGTAAATCCCGTTGAAAGGGTCTACAAGAAAGGGCGACTGGTTGTGGATAACAACAGCGACTCAAAAGTCAGCTACTTCTAATTATATCGTTCATCTCTCGGAAGAAGATATCGGTAGTATCTTGAGGACCGGGATGGGCCTCAGGATGATATTGAACGGCTTTGATCGGTAATTCTTCATGCACTATGCCTTCTATGGTGCCGTCGTTCAAATTTATTTGAGTTACATTCAACGGTACTGCGTCCAATGATTCCTTTGAGATAGAGAATCCATGATTCTGGGTGGTGATGTACACTTTTCCGTTGGCTAGATTTTTAACCGGTTGGTTCAGCCCTCTGTGCCCGTACTTCAACTTGAACGTACTCGCACCACACGCCTGAGCGATGATAAGCTGCCCTAGACATATTCCGAATAGCGGAACCTCGTTCAAGAGTTTTGTAACGGTATCCACTGTCGAATCTAACACCGCCGGGTCTCCGGGTCCGTTCGATATCAGCACGCCGTGAGGTTCTAGGTCTAAAATATCTTCTGAAGTTGCATCATATGGTACTATGGTAACATCGTACTTATTACTCAATAGATTGTCCAGTATACTTCTTTTGAATCCGCAATCTATCATGACTATCTTGTACGGATTACCGTTCACATATGAAACCGGATGGGTTATTGAAACCTCTTTTACCAGTTCGGGCATCTCCGTTATTCGGGGAAGCTCTCTAGCTCTGGCTACTAGCTCGTCCTTGTCATCCTCTTGTCCCACCGACAGTACGGACCTCATGGTTCCTTCTACCCTAGCTTGTTTTGTGATCATCCGGGTATCAACACCCTCTATACCGCTTATCCCCTGCTCTTTCAGGAACTCATCTAAGGACTTTTCACTGCTCCAGTGACTTGGGTGCACACATAACTCCTTTACCACCAATCCACGCGTTTTTATACCATCGGATTCGAAATCGTGTCTGTTTACCCCGTAATTACCTATAAGGGGATAGGTAAACATCAGTATCTGACCGTTGTAGGAAGGGTCGGTCAGTGCTTCAACGTACCCGCTCATACCGGTTTCGAAAACCAGTTCGCCGCTTGTGGTACCCTGGATTCCGATGCCCTTACCTTCATGTACGGTACCGTCTTCTAACGCAAGGTACGCTTTCAAGGTTTCACCCCCGTGACGAAGTCCTGCAGTGAATTAACAGATATATCCTTCAACTTCAAGGTCTCGATGGCATTGACAACTGCCAGGGAGGCCGCTACAGTCGTATAATACGGAACCTCGTAATTAACGGCGGTGGTTACTATGTCGAACTCATGTGACTTTACACCATTACCGACGTTCGTGTTGATTACCAAGGATATCTCCTTGGATTTGATCATATCTGTAACACCTTCGTCCGGTATTATTTGTGTTTTTATACCCATATTGTTCAGGCTCTGTCCGGTGTTCTCCGTAGAAAGGATATTGAAGCCTAGATGATGTAATTTGGACGCTATAAGGGTGATGATCCGTATATCCTTGTTTTTGACGGAGATATAAACATTACCTTTACTCGGGAGTATATGATTGGAGAATATCTGTGATTTATAGAAGGCCCTACCGAAATCCGAATCCATTCCCATGGTTTCGCCCGTAGCCTTCATCTCCGGCCCTATGAAGGGATTCACACCTGGTAATTTCGAGAATGAAAAGACCGGATTTTTTACGGAAACGAAATCGAATTTAACATCATGATCCACACCTAATTCCTTCAAACTCTTACCCAGGATCACTTTTGTGGCTATCTTAGCTAGAGGGACACCTGTAGATTTGCTTACATACGGGATGGTTCTAGATGCTCTAGGATTTACCTCAAGGACATATATATCGTGATTTTTAACCGCATACTGTATGTTCATAAGACCGAGCACACCGATGGCTTTAGCTAGTTTTTTTGTTATCTTTTTTATTTCATCGATGGTAGTCTTGTTTACCGTTTGAGGCGGGAGTACACATGCGGAGTCTCCGGAATGAACACCGGCTTCCTCTATATGTTCCATTATACCACCGATAAGAACGTCTGTTCCGTCGCAGACAGCGTCAACCTCTATCTCTATGGAATCTTCCAGGTATTTATCGATTAATATCGGTTTATCCTCCGATACTTCCGCAGCCTCGGTAACATACCTTTCGAGCTCGCTCTCTTGGTGTACGATCTTCATCCCTCTTCCGCCTAACACATAAGAAGGCCTGACTATTACAGGATATCCCACATTTTTTGCTATCGATAAAGCTTCTTCGAAAGATAATGCGGTACCACTTCTGGGTTGTTTTATTCCAAACCTGTCGAGTAATTCACTGAACCTCTTTCTGTCCTCTGTAAGGTCGATGGCGTCCGGTGAGGTACCCAGTATCTTAACACCTTTATCCTCCAGAATATGTGACATCTTTAAAGGTGCCTGTCCCCCGAACTGAACTATGACTCCCAGGGGATCTTCCTTATCGATTATGTTCAATACGTCCTCGCCTGTCAAAGGCTCGAAATACAACTTGTCCGAAGTATCATAATCCGTTGATACGGTCTCGGGGTTACTGTTCACCATTATAGTCTCAAGTCCCATATCCTTTAGAGCGTATGCCGATTGGACACAGCAGTAATCGAATTCTATACCTTGACCTATCCGATTGGGTCCTGAACCTAGGATTATTATGGAATCTCTTTTTTCGTTTTCTATAGTTTCATCTTCATCCTCATATGTTGAAAAAAAGTATGGTGTGTACGATTCGAATTCCGCCGCACATGTATCAACGGTCTTGTAAGAAGGAATTATACCGTATTTCAACCGCAACTCCCTTACATGTTCCTCCGTACTTTGAGTTAAAGATGCTATATGTTCATCTGAAAAACCATATACCTTGGCCTTTTTTAGCTGATCTTTTGTTAGTTCTTTTATATTATTACACAAGTCTTCCTCGATGTCGATAATATTTACTATCTTTCTAATGAACCAGGGATCGATACCCGTAAGATCATGCACCGTGTCAACAGTGTATCCTCTTTTCAAGGCGTGTTTGAGATAAAATATTCGATCGGGCCTCGCCCTCGATAACAAGCCGTTCAATTCTTCTTCTTCGATATCTAACCCGTCCACCTTAGAGTTTAATCCGCTAACACCTATGTCCAGTGATTTAAGTGCCTTTTGCAATGCCTCTTCGAATGTTCTGCCCATGGCCATTGATTCGCCAACGGCCTTCATCTGGGTACCCAATTCCGGTTCGGCATCGGGAAATTTATTGAGATCCCATCTGGGTGTCTTTACTACAACGTAATCTAAAGTAGGTTCGAAGGATGCAGGGGTAACTTTGGTGATATCGTTTGGTATCTCATCCAGGGTCAAGCCCACAGCCAACTTAGCGGCCACCTTTGCTATAGGAAATCCTGTAGCCTTGGATGCAAGTGCAGAAGAACGCGATACCCTGGGATTCATCTCTACAACACGGATCTCACCGTCCTTGGGATTAACGGCAAATTGAATGTTCGAACCACCTGTTTCGACCCCTATCTCTCTGATTATATCGATTGAATAGTTCCTTAATTTTTGATATTCTCTGTCGGTAAGGGTTTGTGAAGGAGCACACACTATGGAATCACCGGTATGTATGCCCATGGGATCAAAATTTTCCATTGTACAGATTATAACAACGTTATCCGCCAAATCACGCATAACCTCGAACTCATATTCTTTCCATCCTACAACACTCTCTTCTACAAGCACCTGATTTATCATGCTGAGTCTAAGGCCCCGTTTAGTAATGTTTCGTAACTCTTTTTCGTTATGCGCCACACCTCCGCCGGAGCCTCCTAGTGTATAGGCCGGTCTTACAATCACTGGATAACCTATTTCTTTGGCGAATTTTACGCCCTCTTCCACTGTGCTTATTGATTTTCCCACAAGACATGGCACATCAATTTTTTCCATAGCCTCTTTGAAACGCTCTCTATTCTCTGCTTTATCGATGGCCTTCGCATTCGCCCCTATGAGTTGAACAGCATATTTATCAAGAACACCTATTCTTGATAGATGGAAAGCGATGTTCAAACCCACTTGACCGCCTAGGGTGGGAAGCAATGCGTCCGGCCTTTCTTTTGCGATTATCTTTTCGACGAAGTCCGATGTCAAGGGTTCCACGTAGGTCTTATCCGCCATGTCGGGGTCGGTCATTATCGTGGCGGGATTGGAATTTACTAGCACCACTTTATAACCTTCTTCTTTCAACGCTTTGCATGCCTGGGAACCGGAGTAATCGAACTCGCATGCCTGCCCAATAACGATGGGACCTGAACCGATAATCAATATCTTTTTTATGTCATTTCTCTTTGGCATGTGATCCACCATCCGTAAATAATTGGTAGGTATGAAAAGAAACAAAAAAAGAACGGCTGCATCCCGTCCGTATCTTACCTTTTTTTGCCAGTGTACATCCTACTTTATACATTATTCGGTCTGTCAGAGAAGCGCTGTTTATAATGTTTTCGTAATATTTGTAACAGCAAATCCGTATATCATACATATGTAACAAAGACAATATATCTAGTTGACTTAGAAATTGAGAAGATCTGATATTACTTCGAAAGCTCTGGGGGTATCATTTCTGTTAACGACTATATGGGTGTCCTCACGGCACGATATTATCTCTGTTATATTGATATGTCTTCCTGCGAGTGAAGACAGTACATGGCCCAATACACCTAGTACATCTTCCACCTCGAAAGTACTTTTTAAAGTGATCAAACATTGACTATCCTTTACCTTTACCGTGTCCAGCTTACTTACTTTCTTGGCTTCATTTTCTTTTATCACATAGGTATAACCGCTTTTGGTTTTAGAGAATACGACAGGTGTGATTTTTAGTTCCGTCAGGGAGTGTACTACACAGACCTTATCCTTTACCTCGACACTGGTATCTTGATATATATTTTCGATGTCAATTTTCTCTTTCTTCTTTTCCTTTATCAGTCTCTCCCTGTTCCTGATCAAAGCCATCTTGATGGAAGTAACGCTCCTCTTCTCTTCCCCCTTCACTTTCATCTCGTCCGATATGAGCCTTGCAAGGGCGCTGTAGTTGATTATGTCCTTTTCAAGACTCTCGTAAAGAGACGGTCTTTTCTGTATGTACTGTCTCACGAACTCGGATGTACTGACCATGATTCGTATATTAAGTGTTCCAATATAACATTATTGATACAAAATCTACGAAATTTTACTTATTTTATAAATGGTATTTACCTGTATCATCCAGAGAAGTTCTTAGGTTGACTAGCTAGTTCACACTTTATGTTGACCGCTGTATCTAGTGTCTTCCCAAGGCCGTGTCTTTCATGTTTGAACCGGGTAAAGTATAACAAGAGTTGACAACGGTTTGGAGTTAATAGTCCACTGTCCACGTCACCGCAGTTTCGCTTGGATTATGTAGCCAGTAGCCTTTACCGGGTTCGAAAACGAAGGCGCCCGGGCTGTAGTCGTACGCGAGGTTGTATTCTGCGGATGCTTCGAAGTAGCCGATAGTATCTATTACCCCAGGTAGATCACCCACATCTTGTTCGTTACTTGGATATCCCACCATATTCCAGCCCGGTTCCACTGTGATATCGGTGTTTGCAGGTACGGTACCGGCGATGGTCAGGGTGTCACTGTTCGTCATGCGTATCCAGATACCCATACGGTAATCCCACGTATCTAATGTATTATACCGGGCAGCTCTACCGGGTACATAACTGCTCCACTCGTCTATCGAGGAGTCGTAGTACATGAGTCTGTCGTAGTTACCTTGTATACCATGAACGGGGTCGTCCAGTATAGCCGTTATGGAGTTATCCGTAGGTATCAAGTTACAGGAAACAAAATTCCAACCGTCCGATTCACCTCCGGCTACGAGCGGTATATCAAAGGCTTCAATCTGCATATCCGGCTCGGCTAGATGTGCCAGGGTGGCGATGGCATGGCGTGTCGAGTGAGTTATCTGAGGGATGGTCAGTTTGTCTAGGGTATCATCTTCGCTATGATAATAAGGGCTAAAAACCGTTTCTATGGCAAGGGTGGCATTGTAACCTGCGTTCCAAAATCTTGCATGGTCAGATCTCGTTTCCGTACTGTCATATATGTACGTGAAATTTATGCCGATGTCATACGTATCACGAACTTCCGCCATGTAGTCCAGCATCCAGTTGGATTCGGTGTTGGCATGTAAGGTAACCGCCAGTTCTCCATCCGCATATCCCAACATATCATAGTTCAAGTATCCCATCACTTTCTCCTCGCTCGGGTCTATGTTGGAAACGTAATAGCCACTTCCATGGAGACCCTGTTCCTCAGCACCCCATGCTGCAAAGCGTATGGTACGTTTGAAATTATACTGGGACATGATCCTTGCGGCTTCCAGGGTGACGGCTATTCCGCTGGCATTATCATCCGCACCCGGTGCGGGTTCGGATGTGCCTCTATTGTTTATACTGTCAAGGTGTCCTCCTATGATGAAGGTTTCCGGGTACAGATCGGGGTCCGTTCCCGGTAATACGGCTATCACGTTGGTACTGCTGTATCCTGAGGAAGTGAAATTTTGCATGAACACTTCCAATCCGTAGGATCTGAGTTCATGGTAGGTCCACAATGCGGCTTCGTCGAAACCTGAGGAGCCTGTCACCCGGGTAGGAACTCCGTTATCATTTTCGAAATTTTGGAGGATGTCTATGTAGTCGTATATACTGGAATCACTCGTCTGGTTTATCATGGAATGCACGAATTCATCGTATCCAGGAAATGCTGTGTTGGTATCGTATTTTGAAGTATGAGTATAATTGTTGGTACCATCGGTAACTGTTCCGCAATGGGCGCTTGAATCCAAACGTTGTACCTGCATTCCCAAGTTTTTCATGTCAGAGAATGCATCTGGACTTGCCTCTACAAGGGCGTATTCGTCATGTCTTTCGATAACCTTCCCGCCGAGAATATCTATGGTCAATCTTTCTCCTATATCGCTGATTTTCACCAGAGCCTGTTCCATGTTTTCCTCGCCGGGTAAAACATAAAATACGGCAGAAAAGACAGCGATGGTAAATAATACTGTAACGAACACACATACGTAATCTGACTCCTTCTTCATTTTTGCTCATCTCCTTTCAAAGTGTTGACTGATCTTTACTGTTCTCGATTATGCTGTCATAATGCCTTTATATCTTTCGTATACTTGTAATATGATTAAGTATAGAGGGGACTGTATTCCGTATCAGTAATCGACCGTCCATACCACAGCTTCTTCATCACCGTTGTACAACCAGTAACCTTGTCCAGGTTCGAACACAAAAGCACCGGGGCTGTAGTCGTAGGCAAGATTGTACTCAGCTGATGCAACGAAGTATCCTATCACATCCACCTCTGTCGGCAATCCGTGGTTACCACTCGTGGAGCTAGGCAGACCTATCATGGTCCAGCCAGGATACAGCGTTATATCAGTGCTTGCGGGTACATAGCCCTCCACTGTGAGCGTATCCGTAGCGGTCATATGTATCCACAGTCCCATGCGGTGGTTCCACGAGTGCAAGTTGTTGTATCTGGCAGCTCTGCCCGGTACGTAACTCAACCACTCGCCTGACACCGCGTCGTAGAACATCACCCTGTCGTAGCTCCCAGCGATGTCGTCCAGTATTGCTTCCAGCGACGTGTCCAACGGTATCAAATTGAATGACACGAAGTTCCAGCCGTCTGCGTCTCCGCCGGCATGGAGCGGTATATCGAATGTAACCGTCTCGCCCCCGGGCTCCTGCACGGCATCGGTATTCTGCTCTTCCATCCCGTT
>JAFDTZ010000131.1 GCA_019594305.1 Thermoplasmata archaeon | reverse complement strand
TTCGCGTGTCGTGCCTTCTTTCAACAGTAATATTGGTTGTTGTCCTCCAAACATATTTTACACCTATTTGTAGTTAGTTAGGTTTCACTATATAGAGGTTCTATAAATACTTTGTGTACTTACTTTCGACACTTTTTATTACTTTTCACCGAGTATCAGTGCTTCCACTTCCTCCATGAAAATATCTTTATTGTGTAGTTCCAGTCCCATCTCCCTGGCCACCAGAAGTAGCGCGACTTCAATCTCCAGATTCATGCTGTCCTGTTTCTTGTTGGCGAGGGCGAGGATTTCCTGTTTGTTTTTTTCGCTGATGGCGGTTATCTCTTCCAGTAATCTTTGGAAAAGGGGTCGCTCTTCAACCCTTTCCAGTATATCTTTGGTAGGTTTGAATCCGAGAGGTATATTCACAGCACTGTAATCGAAGTTCGCAACAACGTTTTTATCCTTAACTATGACAAAACCTTGCTTCTCCGCATTCTCCAGCACCTTCCTCATCTCCTTGGAAGAGAACCATCCCAGATCCGCTGCGGGCCCGTATATGAAGTCGTCCACAGAAAGGCTGGAAGATCCCTTTCTCTGGAATATGAAGGCAACCACCTCCTTTAATCCCGCTTTTGGCGTTTTACCACCTCTTGAAAACCCAGTATTAACCCTTTCACATTATCGGGTATCTCTACACCCTCGGTTATGTTCCCACCTAAGTAAAGAGAAAAGTCCCCTTCAGGTAAATCCCTCAATAGATCAAGGTCGAATTCATTATCTGATAGGTTAAGTATGACAACCGTGTACAAACCTATATCAAGTGCCTTATTTACTAACTTTCGAACTCCTATACTCTTTACCTCTTCAGAGGGTGAAATGATCCCGTTCTTGTAATCTATGGTGAAGACCATACGGTCGCTCATAGACACGGAATCCTCAAGGAGTTCCATGGACGGCATCCTCTTGGTTGAGACCACCACTCTATCGGCGCCGGCTATGTACGCATCGGTGATCGTCGCGATGTCCCTAGGGGCTATGTCCGCCCATACCTCTTTCCATAACCCTAACCTACGGATCACCTCCGTTTGCAATCGGTTGGACTCTATGGCGTCTATGTCCAGCAGGTATATCTTACTATGTTCCTTCAAATATTCTATCATCTCGGACACACTGTCGTATGCACCGGTGCCGACCAGGGGACGGTATACACCTTCACTCACTACCACCGGCCATTCCTGCCTGAAGGATATCGAAGGTATTATTTCCATGCTTACCCTAACAAGTATACGGTAAATAAAACAATCGCCTCAGTTCTGCCCCGGTCATCCCATCAGATGATTGAGGTAGGCGATGAAACGATGCAGCGGCATGCCTTCGTGCCAATCCATCTTGTAATTTCCATGAGTCGTGGTCTGGATGTGCGGCAGTCTTTTATTTAAAACACGTTGTTTTTTATTGAGTCCTTTGATATCTAGTGTGAATATCCTCCATTTATCGCCCCGCTCACCCTTCAAACGAAAAGCATACAGTGGGATGACTCCGCTCATTGTACACATCTCGATCATGGCTTCGGCCTGTTCGGTGAGCCTTTCTTCATCGCTGAAATATACAACGCTTTTTTTAGACGATTTTACCTCTATGGGAAATGAAACTTCACCGCGTATGGCTATCAAGTCTATCCCCAAACTTCCCCCTGCCCGGACAACCATGAAGGGTATATCTATTATCGAGTAATAATCCGCCCTCTCTTCATCACTGCATGTTTTCGTTAAGCTCGCAAGCATCTCTTCATCGCCGGATAAAACACCCCGGAGTTCCCTTTCATACATCCCGGTGACCATCGTTCCTGTAACCTCGTGACGATATATAAACTTATACAGAAGAGGGGTCTATGAAAGTGGTCAAGGCTCCAAACGGCTGGTATCCCTTGGAAACAAGATACCTTCACGTATGTTTTCTAGATCGAGCATCTGCTGTACGAATCGGTCCAACCCCAGTCCTATGCCTCCGTGGGTCGGCATACCGTACTTGAAGGATTTAAGGTAGTGCTCGAAGGACTCCAACTCGAGACCTAGATCTTTCATCTGTCCGGTGAGCACTTCGTAGCGATGTTCTCTCTGACCTCCGGATACGAGTTCCTGGCCTTTGTATTCCAAGTCAAAATAAGTGGTCAAAGATGGTTCATCGTCCTTTCTCATCGCATAGAATGTATTCTGTTTTAATTTTGAAGGAAAATCAGTGATGAAGAAGAATTCAGTGTCGAAGTTTTCCTTAACGTAGAGACCAAGCATCTTTTCACCCTCGGTATCGACATCCGGCTCTTCATCCCACGTTTTACCGAGGTCTTCCAGTATCTCCAAACATTCATGATGCGGTATCCTTTTTATGGGATCTTTCGGTATCTCTATCTCAACCCCCAGCTTTTCAAGCATATTCGAGGAGTGCTCCACCACATATCCCAAGGAGTGCTCTACCATCCTGCCCGTCATATCCATCACATCCTCCGAACTGTCGATGAATGACATCTCGAAATCGAGTGAGACGAACTCGGAAGTATGTCTTATGGTATCGAAATCTTCCGCCCGGTAGGCCGGAGCGATCTCATAAACCCGTTCAAAGCCTGCCCCCATGAGCATCTGTTTGTACAGTTGAGGGCTCTGGGCTAGATATGCGTCCCTTCCGTAATAGTCCACCTTGAATAGGGTTGCACCGCCTTCGGCCCCGGCGGCAGCTATCTTGGGGGTGTTGATCTCTATAAAATTTTCTTTGGCAAAAAAATCTCTCAAGCCTCTTAGAAGCGTTTCTCTGAGCTCGAAGATAGTCCTCTTCTCCTCCTTACGAAGGTCCAAAAACCGATTGTCGAATCGGGTGCCCATCTCCGCATCCACTTTATCTACCACACCCAAAGGCAGCGGTTTATGGGCCTCGCTATCTATTCGGATAGATATAGGCAATATCTCATAACCTAGTTCCGTCTGGTCTGTCTCCTGTTTTTTTCCCTCTACGGTGATAACGCTCTCACGGGGGATGTTAACTATGTGGTCGAAATCATCCCCCAGTTCCTTCTTCAATACGACCACTTGGAAAACACCGTATCGGTCACGAACTTTGAGGAATGCTATACCGCCTAGGTTCCGTACCTCTTGTAGCCACCCTGCTAGCTTACAGTGGTCTCCGTTCTCTAATTCGACTGCATCCGTGGAGCGGATTCGTTTCATGGTCGACGGCATTGCCTGAGGAGGTATAAAAGTATTTCATGTTTTTCGGCTTTGGAAAGACGGCCTTGTATGAATCATGATTTGGTATCTCGATACATACGATATCGGGATATATGCCTTTTTCTATATGTAGTAACATCATTCGACATCGATATAAGAGAACACAGATGACCTCACCGGATGCAATAGACGGTTTAATTGTAGCGACAATGGCGTTTCCGATGTCGATGAGTGTGCCAACATTACTAAAGCATATCCTTTTCTTTTTCTGATCCACCGGATCTTTTCTTTCGCAGTACGAAGAACGCCACGGCTACTATCGCGATGACGATGATGATACCAAGTATGACTTCATTAGATAGATAGTTCGATGATCCTTCCTCGTCGAATTCCTGCCACTGCAGATACGGGTAGCCGTCGTTTCTATCGTCGTCGATGCTCCAGGTATCCTCGAAGTCCCAGCCTGCGTCGATGAATGCTTCATCGTTCTTCATCTGTGCAGTGGTTAATGAGTGCACGTTCTCGGCGGTACCGTTGTCGAAGCCTATGGCATCCTCCTGCCCGCTGGTTTCTTTGTCATGGAAGCTGTGGTGGACGGATCCTAAGGTGAACTGTATGGAAAAAGTTCTGTTTTTTCTTTCCCTGTTGATACCGATTAGACCACCGACGTTTTCGTCACCTTCTACCATCCCCGTAGAATACGAATTTTTTATGGTGCACCTATTATGACCAATAAGCCCACCTACATTTTCTTCCCCGGTCACGTCACCTCTTGCGTAGGAGTTACTTATAAAATAATAATTAGTGATTGAAAAAGATATACAAACACCGATAAGTCCACCAACATTATTTTTTCCTATTACATCTCCGGTTGCATATGAATCAATAATCGAATAATGTTTTGATTGACCAACTAAGCCCCCTACATCATTTTGACCGAAAACATTTCCTGTAGCGTATGAATTGAAAATTGAAAAAAATGTGTCTTTTTCACCTGTCTTGTATACCCAATCAAAATGTTCTAAATCAACGTCGGTGTTTGATGTATCCAAATCTTCTGATAGGTGCTTGAATTCAATATCAATAGAACCACGGGTAGCAATAAACATTTCTTGATAACCTATCAACCCGCCTACTTTTTCCTCACCCCTAACCTCTCCTGTTGCGTACGAGTTAAACACCGTGCCACCTTCGTAGTTAACTCCCACGAGGCCACCTACATTGTCGATACCGCTTACGTTTCCTGTGGCATAAGAGTTTGACACAACGCGACCGTTCAATCCAACGAGTCCGCCTACACGACCGTTACCGCTCACATCTCCAATAGCATATGAGTTCTCTATCAAACTTTCATCATTCGATCCCACTAGCCCGCCTACATTGTCGAGCCCACTCACGGTTCCTGTGGCATACGAGTTGTTCACCATACCGCAGTAATTCCTTCCTACGAGTCCGCCGATCCAACTACGACCACTCACATCTACAGAGACATAAGAGTTCAAAACCTTGCCGCTGTTCAATCCCACCAGCCCACCAATATTCGAGTTCCCACTTACATCTGCATCTACAACACCCAAATAGCGTATCTCACTATCACTATTTACGTGTCCAAAGAGGCCCACATTAGCGCCAAATGGTATGTCTATGTGCAGATTAGATACAGTATGGTTCTTTCCATCGAAATCCGCCGCAAGATATGGTACGTACAGACCAGGTTCATCGGATAGGTCTATATCTGCTGTCAATTTGAATCTATATTCCTCCCTACCTGCGAAACCAAGAAGGTCCCGTAAGCCATCTGTACCGCTTATCTCATAGTTATCACCAACGGGTACCAGTGTATCGCTGTAATCAGATATGGTAAGGTATAGACCGTTGTTGAACCAATCCTCGTATTGTTCATTGAAGATACCACCTTTGGTGATGTGATGTCCATCGTTTATCAGTACTGAATCGATGTTGTAAAAACTGTTCGACACCGTGCCTCCGTAGGAGTTGTCTCCCACTAGTCCACCCACCCGATTATTTCCACTCACAACACCAGAGGCATAAGAGTTCGACACCGTGCCTCCGTAGGAGTTGTCTCCCACTAGTCCACCCACCCGATTATTTCCACTCACATCTACAGAGACATAAGAGTTCGACACCGTACCGCTGTTGTCTCCCACGAGCCCGCCTACGTAGTCGCTTCCGCTCACGTTTCCCGTGGCATACGAGTTCGACACCGTGCCACCCCAGTTCTGTCC
>JAFDTZ010000093.1 GCA_019594305.1 Thermoplasmata archaeon | reverse complement strand
CGTAGAAGACGGGTTTGATAGAGCCTGGGGTGTAAGTACGAAGCTTCGGCGACGTATTCAGCCCACGGTTACTAAACGTTCGGACTGCCGCTCACATCTTGGATTGGTCATTAGACAGGTCTGCGTATGTACGTATTTTTTCATACATTCCGCAATAGTTTTAACTATGTCACCAGAGTCCGAATGGGGTTGTCGAATCTAGAAACAAATGTGATACGTACCCCCACACAAAATAGTATAGGAACAGTAATTCAAGTTTGACTACTGCCATCAAAAATAAGATCGTTATCACTACAACTATGATCATTATTACGAAAAGAACTCTACTGTGAGCAAATCTTCTGTGTCTTGAAGTATATGTGGGGTCCAATATATCAGGTAATATACCCCCTATGGAAGACGCAATAAACAAAATAAAAAGGTGTCCGACATGACTCAGGGATCGAGGCAATATCCAATAAGGAGAAGGCAGTACCATTCTTCTAAGGGATTCCAGAAGGAAGAACGCCATCACTCCGAAAAACATTGCACCGATGATATGTGTATTACGCCGCATAAAAATAAAGAGATACTATATGATATATAAAGGAATAGAAAGGAGAGGTCGATGTAAGTGATGCATGGATGGGTAGGTTTTTTATAACCGAAGGTAATCCACATTTGAATCTTATGGAAGAGAAAAACAATCCGAAGGAAGATTATGTCGTTACACCTTGGGAAGCCAGCGGCAATATAGATTACGAAGATCTGATAGAGCGGTTCGGAACCTCCCACATTGACAAGGAACTTCTTGATAGGATCGAAGATATCACAGGAGAGCTTCACTTCATGCTTGCCCGAGAAATATTTTACTCTCATCGTGATTTTAACTGGATACTGGACGAATACGAGAAGGGTAACCATTTCGCAATGTACACCGGTAGGGGGCCATCAGGACACACCCATGTCGGACATCTCATGCCATGGATATTCGCGAAATGGTTACAGGATAAATTCGATGTAGAACTATACTTCCAGTTGACCGATGACGAAAAATTTCTTTTTAACTTTGATATGGATCAAGAAACAACCCATGCATATGCTTTGGAGAACGCTCTTGATGTGATTGCCTTGGGTTTTGACCCCGAAAAAACCCATATACTGATAGACACAGATTATATAAGTACACTTTATCCCATTGCATTAAAGGTGGCAAAAAGATTGAACTTCTCTAACGTGAAGGCTGTTTTCGGGTTCGATAATTCTACCAATGTGGGAAGCATATTTTACACTACCATACAGTCCGCCCCCTGTTTTTTACCGACCGAGCTTAAAGGACATGATGTACCAGTGGTGATACCCTGCGGTATAGATCAGGATCCCCACTTCAGACTGACCAGAGATGTGGCGTCTAAAATCGGATACCTTAAGCCTGCACTGCTACATAATAAGTTAGCGCCTTCACTAGACGGAACCGGAAAAATGTCCGCTAGCATGCCAAAAACAACCATATTCACAACAGATACACCTGAGGATGTTAAGTCTAAACTGTCGAATGCCTTTACCGGAGGTTGTATTTCGGCAAAAGAACAACGTGAGAAAGGTGGGAATCCCGATATATGCGCAATACAAAACTACCGTTACTACATATTTGAAGAAAACGATGAGATAATAAACGATATTTATCGTAGATGCAGAGATGGAGACATTTTATGCGGAGAATGCAAATCTCAACTCATCGAGAAAGTTAATACTTTCCTGAAAAAGCACAAAAAAGGAAGAGAAAAGGCAAAAGATTTACTATCAGACTTTCTATTAACCGATTAAAATAGCCAATACCCCCTCTGACACTGACAATATATAAATATGAGAAGGTATCATGAGTGGGAATACATTTGTTAAGGTGAAGGATAATGAGGTTAAAGATACCTTACCTACATACGAAGAAGGGTATAACGGATACCGATGAAAACGAAAGGTCGATAGTTGAAGACAAATGGAGTACTTTAATATGTCTTACTGGCATCTTCATACTAGCTTTCTTTTTAAGGGCCTACTTTGCGTTGGAAATGTCGACCAAATACGGAACCCCATTTTTGCTTACCGGGGGATCAGATGCTTATTACTATGAGAGAATAGTT
The DNA here is from genome assembly GCA_019594305.1 of Thermoplasmata archaeon. Lineage (GTDB taxonomy): Archaea > Thermoplasmatota > Thermoplasmata > Halarchaeoplasmatales > Halarchaeoplasmataceae > Haladaptatiplasma. Next base: position 6,633 of record JAFDTZ010000093.1, on the reverse strand, counting down.
GAATATATTGCCTTTAACAACCGGCACTTGCTACATGACCCCATGATAAATTTCCCCATGGGTGTTCGAAATCCACGTCCTCCATTTTATGGTTGGACTACGGTTCTCTCCGCACATCTGTTCAGACCGTTCGTCGGTGATTTTTCAAAGAGTTTACACTATTCCTTGATACTGTCAACCGCATTCTGGGGAGCCCTTACAATATTCCCTACGTACTTGGTTGGGAGAGACACCTTTGGAAAGCGGGCGGGAATTGCAGCTGCATTCTTCCTGGCTATCAGCGCCGGACATCTTCAGCGAAGTCCTATAGGCAATGCTGATCACGATGCAATCTACCTGTTCTTTGCAATATCCGGATTTTATTTTCTCATGAAGGCACTTAAAGGCATACCAGATGATATTACGTGGATAGAAAAATGGGGTAAATTGAATAGCGTTAAAAGCGGATTATCTACCTTTATATCCGATAATAAAAAATCCCTCTTGTATGCCTCCATGGCTGGAATGTGTTTCGCCACCGTTGCTTTGAGCTGGCAGGGTTGGGCCTATGTAATAGTGATCGTTCTTAGTTACTACTATATACAGCTTTTAATAGACAGAGTACGTTATCGAGATTCGACTGGCGTTACATTTTGTGTCATGATCTCACTTGTGGTCTGTGTATTAGTTGCAGCACCATTCTATTACGGCGCCAACGTAGGGGCAAACTTACCTCATGGAATCGGTACTTGGTTCGATGTACCTCTGATCCTTATCATACTAGGATTGATCGGTGGTATTTTCTTGACCATCACTAGAGATTTTCCGTGGATTTTGATATACTCCACACTCATCGCGATAGTGATAGGATTTATTGTTTATGCGGTCTATGTGTCACCAGCACTGATGGATGTAATGCTTAGCGGTGCAGGATATTTTGCTCGAACCAAAGCCTATGAAACGATCGCAGAGGCGCAGGCACCGGAGTTCAGTAATATTGTTCTCTCTTTCGGACCGGCTAGCTTCTTCCTATCAATCATAGGTATAGCTCTAGCTATATGGCATTTCAAAAGTAATTGGAACACCGAATTTCTTTTCATTCTTGTGTGGACCGCCTTTGCCATATACATGTCCCTTTCAGCGGCGAGATTTATCTTCAACGGCTCTCCGGCTTTTGCTCTAACGGCAGGTTGGGTAGTTGCATTAATAGTGGAAAAGAGCAAATTTCAAGATTTTACATACAGACTCTCCAAAAGCAAAGGAAATATGTTATCGGGTTTGAAAAAAGCAATCACTGTACCCCATGTTATTTCGGTGTTATTTGTGGTTTTCATCCTTCTACTGCCCAACGTGATGTCCGGTTTGGATGCGGGGATTCCCTTTGAAAACAAACGTCAGTATGATAGGCAGGTATATCAGACACTACCGAACTTCCTGAGGCCCGACGACTACAACGAAACACGAGGAGATATCTGGCATTTTGGAGCCTTTGGATATGGTTTGGATAAACCTACGGATTATTGGCCTGCGGCATGGGATTGGTTAAGTGAAGAAAATTCTCATCTTCCACCCGAAGATCGTCCTGCATTCTTGAGCTGGTGGGACTACGGTTTTGAAAGCGTAGCCCGGGGAAGGACACCAACGGTAGCCGACAATTTCCTATGGGGACACCAGCTAGCAGGTAATGTTCTCATGTCACAGAATGAATCTGAGACACTTTCGCTACTTATAGTCAGAATGCTTGAGGAGCCCTATCGTAAAGACGGTTCCTTCGAAGGAGAGATCAGAGAGATATTGGTTAGACACATCGGCGAGGAAAAAACCGAAGAACTCGATGATGCGTTCCGTGATCCAGGAGCATTCCGTGAAGAGGTATTATCTAACCCGGATAGGTATCACCCAAGAGCTGATGATATCTCGAACGCAAACCTCAGATACGCTAAGACCATGGGACTTTTAGCTTACGAAAAACATGATACATTGGTTGAACTATATTATGATATTACAACTCATATGGACAAGATCATACAGCATATCGCCGTGGATACAAGGCTATTTCCTTTCTCCGGTAGACAAACCGGTATCTTTTATGCGCCCGCAAAACTGTCCGATCATCGCATGGACGAAGAAGGGGGTATGCGTACACCATATGATTTCTTTACGATCTATCTTATAGATGAATTCGGCAATGAATATGAGGACCCGGATGACGTTCCACCGGAAGTTATGATCGTTGATTACGACATCAGATACCACGATATGTTCTATAACTCAATGCTTTATAGAACTTTCATAGGTTATGCGGGACACTGGGTAGGTGAAGAAGAGGGTGTTCCAACTATTAATAATGAACAGTTACAGCCGATGCCCGGATGGGGTCTAAATAACTTCAAGATGTCTTACAGAACGGCATATTATAACCCATATCCTCAGGAAGAGGTACGTGATCACCCTGATGAATGGCGCGCCGTATCTTTCCAAGAGGCTTTACGATACCAAGAAGAAGGTAACGGTACCGTTGACCTCAGCGCCATGAGTTACCTGAGTCAAGGTGTTGTATTTTTGGAGTACTATCACGGTGCAATAGTAAGTGGTACGGTAACCTTGGAAGATCGCTCACCTGTAGAAGGTGCACGGATTACGATACTGGATGAGATGGGGGTACCTCATAAAACTACCTTCACCGATAAGGACGGTTATTACAGCATCTATGCACCTCACGGCGACGTTACGATAGTAGTCTCGACCGGTGGGATGGAATCGCCCATTCAACAATTAGAGGAGATAACTATGGGGCATTCTTCATTCACCGTAACCAGGGATCAGGCGATGAGAAAACGTGTAGATCGTTCCGGGGACGGCAGGTGGGATTATCTTATACAAAAAGACTTCGAAATTGAAGCAGGTTCGATAAACGGCCATGTTTACATAGATATGAATGATGACGGTACTTACACACAAGGGGAAGATACCTTGGTACCCGGAGAAGTTACCATAGTGAACGATGATTTAGGTATAGAGAGAACCACGAAGTCCGATGATGGATCCTTCGATATCTTCAACGTCGCACCCGGGAGATACACTATAAAAACGGATATCGAAGGCACATCTCCATCTCAACTGTCTATAGAAGCCGGAGAAACAGTAACTCACGACATAAAGGTATCCACAGGTTCGATTGTAGGTTATGTTTCAATTGATGATGATATTACCGAAGATATAGAATTACAGGTTAAGCACACGGTTTCCAAAAATACACACTCATTCATAATAGAAAATGAGGGTAATTATACTCTGACACATCTATCCCCTGGAATCTATGAGATGGAGGTGTTACATGAAGAATACACCGTCGCTGAAGGCAAACATATCTTTAATGTGTTATCAGGAGATACACTAGAAAGGAACATCACCATCACAAGTGCGTTTACGGTTAAAGGCATAGCTCAAAGAAGCGGACAACCTATACCCTATCAAAAACTCAGCTTCACACCGATAATGGATCCCATTGCATATCCCAGGTCGGTTACCGCAGATAAAGATGGAGAATTAGAGATAAAGTTGCCTATCGGTTACTATAGGATATACGGGACACACCACAAGAACACCGATAAATATGCTTACATCAATACCATAAATTTACCCTATGAAGATATATTGATAGCTGAGTTCAAAGAGGCACATAGAGTTACAGGGGTTGTACAATATGTCGGAAGCCCTATAGAAGAATTCCAGATCCTTTTCTCGGGTAGCGAGGACAAGGAAGCATTAGCATTTACAAATATAGAAGGACAATTTTCTGTACTTCTGCCCTCGGGAGATTACTCAGTTTATGGAATGAATCTGTTCGGGAATGATATCATGTATCGTTCGAGAATTTCGGTAGACAACAATGTGAATATCAATATGGAAGGACAGCAAGGATTCAGATTGGAAGGTGTTATATATCGAGACCTTGACCGTGACGGTGAATTCGACACAGGAGAAGGTATATCTGCTTATGTAACAGCTAATTTCAAAGACGGATTTACCATTCAGATACCCTCTCAGCTAAACGGAGAATACACCTTGATTCTACCCTACGAAAAAGACATCACACTGAGCTATGACAAAGAGGGATTCCACTCTGAAGAATTTACAATACCAGAAGATGAATACATCCCAGAATATATACCCTTAGATGCAAAGAACATAACTTTGTCCGGAGACATAACATATCAAAGTCCGGATATACCAGAAACTATCCCGATGGTATTCGAACCGATCGGAAGGGGAGCACAACGTAAAGAGATCGATATATCCGGAGAGAGCTACAGTGTATCCATTCAGCCCGGAGATTATACTGTTAGTATTGATTATCCCTATGGATATGAAGAGAAATTGTATCTTTCAGATGAGATATCACTAGACTCCGGTATAGATATGGACGCTTCATTCGTGATTGAGCGTAAAGTAAAGCTTACCGGGCATATCCAAGACGATCTAGGTGATGCTGCAGAAGCACAGATTCATCTAAGGGGTCCTGAAGATATAATGATGTACGTGGATGATATCTTCGAAGTATACCTCATCCCAGGTACATACACGCTCTGGGCCGATTATTCTGAAAATGAACTCGTTAATATATCTACGATCCAGGTATATGCACCCAAGACAGTGAACGTTACACTTGAAAGGGGTATCACCTTCTCACCTTTCATAACCTACGAAGGTGAGCCTAAGAATGATATACCGGTCTTGATCGAATGTCTCGATACGGGTTATATCTTGAATAAGACTACAGATATTGAGGGAACATTTTCGGTGATACTTCCGCCAGGCGGTTACGAAGTATCCGTAGATCATTATCAAATAGAGCCGGTAAACGGTGTACTCAGAGAAGTTTATTACTATTATAATGAGGTCTACGACATGGTTACCTCCACTGCACCTGCGATACCATTAGGTCGTAAATTCATAAATGCTACTTTAACAGGTTCGATATATATAGAGGGCCGAGGGGTTGCTGATATTAAATTGGAGTTCATTAGCATCAGTCCGGATGCAATATCAACATCCGTTGTTACAAACGGTGACGGAAACTTTGAATTGGAGTTATCTCAAGGTCTGTACACCATCTATACTTTTTACAGTGGTCCCAAAGGCCTTTACGCGGAATTTGATGAATTCCTTATGCCCGACGAGGACGATCATCTTACAATTTCTCTTAGTAAAGGGATACAATTAATCGGTACCGTGAGAAGGTCCGGAGATCCAACCGAAGCGGATGTAGCTATACGTTATCTTGATAAAAGAGGTCGAAGAGAATTTTCTACAGATACCGATGGGTTTTACGAGATTATTCTTCCGTCGGGGAATTACGGAATCCTCGCATCTACCACCGAAGAAGTAGATGGTGTTGAAACCGCCTACAGATATACTAGAGAATTAGAGCTCAAATACAGTATGGAGTTAGATCTACATCTGGAGGTATCGAGAACCTATGGTATCCAATTCCACGATGTTGACCCGAAAACAGGAGAACAAGGCGAACGTTTAGAATTTATACTTCAGGTTGAGAATACCGGGAATACTAGAGATACCTACACATTCTCATCACCGACGGCCATATGGAAACTTGATTTTGAACCAAGTAAATTGGATGTACCTGCCGGAGAAGTCAGAAACTTAAAGGTAACCGTAAATATCAGTGAAGATGCATCTGTAAACCATCCACCCATCTCGTTCATGGCAGAGTCCATGAACTCGGACGAAACTGCCGAGATGACCCTACCCATAAACATAGCCCAGCATTACGGTGTGAATATAGAACCAACGGTTACCAAAAGACAGCTAGACAGAGGTAGGATAATTTACTATATTAGCGTAGAGAATACTGGAAACGGGGATGATATTTACGATATCGAGATACTAAACAAAGAGTATCTAAAAACCCAAGGCTGGAATGTATCCGTTCAATCTCAAACTGATATAATTACGGACGGTGGAACAAGCGAAATAGCTGTTTCTTTGATCCCGATAACCTCAAATCCAAATTCAAACGTAGCTGTTGAGATAGAGGTGACCTCACAGGGCAATCCGTCGATACACGATACAGAATCCTTCAGAATCCATAAACCCTCTCTCTTATCAGATATACATGGTCTGAATATCATAGGCGATGATATCTCTCTTGAGAGGGACGTTTTCGGTTTGAAAACATGGCATTGGGCACTGATAGTCGCCCTTGCAATAATCGGCGGTTTCTACATTGTACGCAAGAAGAGGTGGATCTGAGATGAATAGATTAAATTGGACAAGAATAATGTGTATCTTTCTAATGTCGGTTTTGATCGTATCCATATCTTCTGCACAGAGCGGTTTAAGGCGTACCGGTGTGAATATATATATATCCGGTCCGACAGAGGTATTCGTTAATGAAACCGTTTCGTATGAGATCGAAGTTGGAGGGACCTTCGGGAATAATGCAGAAAATTGGAGTCTTGAAGTATTCGACGTTCCTTTAGGATTACTTGTAAATCCGCAATCGGCACAATCAAATGTTTCCAATACATTTGAGGTTGAAATAACTGCGGTCAGATCCGGTTCCTTTACAATTAATTTCAAAGGTTTCTGTTCCGACGGTGAAGAAACACGATATGATGAATCTAGCAT
>JAFDTZ010000179.1 GCA_019594305.1 Thermoplasmata archaeon | reverse complement strand
GCAAGTTTTTCAGGCCAATTGGAGAGGTTACACCTGAAGCCGTGGAACATTACATAAACGAATCACAATCTCACCACTACACGGATATTCCTAGTAATTCACTCGCTATATCAAAAAGATTACACCTTTCTTCAGGAACTCCTCAAACCTCCCTAAATGACTTTACTAGTCAACCATAGGGGATGCCCCAATGGCTTTAGCCTTGGGTAGCACTCACTTTCATCCTTTCCTGCAAGTTCGTTAAGTTCTCTTTAGCCAAAAAGCATTCATGCACCGTTCGGGTATACATTGAGTTCCAACCAATAGCCTTTTATTTTTTCCATGATCTCATCCAATTCTTTCAAGGAAAAGGGTTTTTCCAGGTAAGAATTTGCTCCCAAATTGTAAGCGGTGTTGACATCCTTTCTTTCCATGGATGAAGTTAAAACGATAACAGGTATCCGTTTTAGGTGCGATTGTTCCTTGATCCATTTCAATATGTCCAATCCTGATTTTCTGGGTAGTTTAAGGTCAAGCAGTATCAGAAGAGGTCTTTCTTTTTCGTTGAGATACTCCATTGCGGAGTCACCCTCTTCTTTAACCACCAACGGATTTTTTATTCCAGCCTTTTTGAAAGCGCGCTTTATAAGAAACACATCGTTGGAATCGTCTTCAACCAGTAATATAGGGCCTTCATTCATTCATCTCCCTCCGATACCGGTAACTGAATCCAGAATATACTGCCTTTGCCGAGTTCTGAGTCCACACCCACCTTACCTCCCATACGTTCGATCCCTTTTCTTACTACCGCCAATCCTACGCCGGTGCCGGAATAAACTTCCCTTCCGTGCAACCTTTCGAATACCTGGAATATCTTGTCGTGGTATTCTTTAGAAATACCTATCCCGTTGTCCTCGACCTCCAGCCTCATTTCCCCGTCCATTATAATAGTCCTTATCTCGACCTCCGGAACCTTACCGTCTTCAACGAATTTTATAGCGTTCTCTAACAGGTTGGAGATACACTGTTTCAAAATCATTTCATTTGCAATAACATCGGGGAACTCGCCGTTGATTTTAACCCTGGCACCTGTACTTTCTATCTCATCACCGAACTCTGAAATCGCTTCGTTTACCAACCTCCGGAGCGGCACCCTTTTTACTTCCATCTTTTCATGGGTAAGACGTCCGTATTTTAATAGATCTGTTATCAACTTATCCATGTTATGGGCCGAAGCGTTGATACGTTCCAGATATTCCTTACCTGTTTCGTCCAGTTTATCACCGGAGTCCTCCAGCAGTATCCCACTGAAACCTTCCATCGCCCTCACGGGCGCCCTTAAGTCGTGTGAAACCGAGTACGTAAAGGTCTTCAATTCTTCTAATGATCCCTGAAGCTCCATGGTTCGTTTTTCCACCGTTTTTTCAAGATTTTCTCGGTGTTCCCTTAACTCCTTTTCTACGGCCTTCCTCTTTCTTATATCATCCCTTAGTTCTACTGTTCGCTGATCAACCTTCTTCTTCAGCACTAGGTTTGTGCCAAATAGAAATACTATTCCACCTACTACTATAAACATCAGATATTTTGTCCATTCGGGAAATATCTCTACAGCCTCCCTTTCACCACGCTCTCCGATAAATTCGTCGATGGCTCTGTAGTATATGGAATCTGAATCCGCTTTCATCTCTGTAAGGTGGTGGTCTATCCTAGCGATCCTGTTTACTGTATCCAGATTGTTCCTATCAAAAGCAAAACGTATCGATATGGGTGTAAAAAGGATAGGAGTCTTTTCCACCCCATATTCGTTTTCGAATCTTTGGCCGAAGAACCTGTTTACCGCACCTACATCGGCGTCTCCTGCCTCTAAAGCCTCGAAGACATCTCGATAACTCGGGTACTCAAAAAAGGTTGCGTTGATACCGATATCGGTGGCCATAGCTCTTATGCCTTCAGGTCCTATGTTGTATATCCCCTCCTCCATCACTGCGATCCTCTTCCCTTCTAGATCCAAGAATGTTTGAACGTCCACACCGGGTCTTGCATAGAGTCGCCCCCAATCCGGGACTACTGTTTCTTGGTTGAATGTGTATATCTCATCACGATCTTCGGACCACGCAACATCCTGCATCATGTCTATCTCACCGTTCCTTACGCGTTCCAAGCCCTGTGAAAAGCTCCCGTGGACGTACTCGATCTCCCACCCCTCTCTTTCAGCGATATATTCCATGATCGCAGGGAAGATCCCGGTTTCGACACCGTTCTCATCGGTGAATATCTTAGGTGGGTTCTCGTACATTCCCACCCTTAGAACGATATTATCTTCCTGTGAGACGACGGCGTATGGGGCGATAAGATGAAGAGCGAGTAAAAGCAACAGTACAACTGTCATCATCTTTTTAAAGGCACGGTTGCCCGTCGCATCCCTTTTAGATACCATACAATTCACCTTATAAGAAAAAATAGTTTAGGCATATAAATAAGCTTTACGTACATTTATCTATAAACAATCGATTGCGAAAAAAGAAAAGCCACAGGTATCTATACCATTATCCAAATAACATCTTAGTGGCACACACATGAATACTTCTATCAAGATAGGTAAGTTGTACGGCATCCCGATAAAACTGCACGTTACTTTGATGATCGTAGTTGCACTTATAGCATGGTCCATAGGTGCGAACATGCTATTGATTGCCAATTCCCTAGGGATACCCGACCCCGGAGTAAGTACCGGCGTCATGAGTTACATGATAGGTTTGATCCTGGCCGGTTTGTTCGTGAGTGTGTTGATACATGAGTTGGCCCACTCCACCGTTAGTATCAAGAACGATGTCAAAGTAACTGAAATCTCCCTGTAGCTCTTCGGTATTATAGTCAAAGACGTAACTTTTGTTAAATTTGTTTGCGTCTTTGATTCATTTCGGAAATCCAGAGAATTTCCAAATGTCGGTGGAGTGCTCCGCATTCCAGTAGATAATCAGGAACTGTGTTCCTGCGCTCGATGGAATTGCTCCGCATTCCAGTAGATAATCAGGAACTGTGTTCCTGCGCTCGATGGAATTGCTCCGCATTCCAGTAGATAATCAGGAACTGTGT
>JAFDTZ010000024.1 GCA_019594305.1 Thermoplasmata archaeon | reverse complement strand
TCTCCCATCTCCTCCCTGAGGGTGAGGGCTTTCTTCTGGTACTCCATGGCTCTGCCCAGGTACCCTAGGTCGGCATATACGAGACCCAGGTTGTTAGTTGCCATTGCAACTCCCCTCTTATCCCCTATATTCTCGAATATCTGAAGTGTCTTGTTGAAATTGTCTTCGGCGCTCCTGATATCATCGCTCACATACTGCAGTGTGGCCAGATTGGCAAGGGCACCTGTCATGCCATCCAGGTCGCCCATCTCCTTCTGTATCTCGTAACACTTGTGGTAGGTATCCATGGCCTTCTGTATCTCACACCTGGAGATGTACAACATACCGATATTGTTAAGAGATTTGGCGGTGCCTCTACGATCACCCAATTTTTCGCGTATCCTGATGGCCTCGTTAAGGTACCTATAGGCATCCTCGAATAATCCCTTGTATATGTGCAGGGTACCCAGGTTGTGGTTGGAATTGCCCATGAGAGCTTCCTGACCGATCTCTTCCGAGAGGGCTCTTTCCTTTTCAAACATGCCCTTGGCACCCTCAAGATCCCCCATCTGCATCAACGCCCAGCCCTTGACCTCGTATAGCTTGCACATCTCCGATATGTCGTCCCCCATACCCATCTCGATACCCCTGTCGATGAGCTCCCTGGCCCTGGTGTACTCACCCTGGATCAGCCAGCTCTGGGAGAGTTTGCGGTGTATCCTCCGCACCACCGTCATATCGTCCGTCTCTTCCAGTATCAGATCGTAGTACTCCCTGCAGGAAGAATAATTGCCGAGTATGGAATTTACATCACCCATACTCTCCATCAGCTTTATTCCTTCATGACCCCCGGTTTCTTCCCACAATTTTAACCCCCGGCGGTACATGTCCAGGGCGTCCTCCTGGGCATAGACCTCCTCGGCGCGTTTCCCCGCCTTACGGTAGTATTCTATGGCCCTTTCCTTCAAACCTGCGTTCTCGAAGTGGTTGGCCAGGTCGGAGTAGTACTCTTCGATGTTATCGCTGTGGATCTCCTCCATCACCTCGGCGACGGCCTTGTGTATGTGCCTTCTCTTTATCTCCGGAATACTTTTGTAGGCCGCCAGATGCACCAGGGCGTGGGAGAACATGAACTTGTCTTCGTCGGAATTCTCCACCCATATGTTAGTACCCAGGAGTATGTCTATGTGGTCGAAGGTATCCAGTTCATCGAAGCCGCTGGTTTTCAAAAGCACCTCGAGGTGTATTTCCTCTCCTATGACGCAACCCAGGTGAAGCAGCCTCACGGTTTCATCCGGGAGTTGGTCAAAACGCCTTTCGATTATATCGATGATTATGAGGGGTATCTTGATCTCGTTCGGGTCGTCGGGATATCTGTTTTCCTTCGGGTTTATATCTCCGTCTTCCTGAAGTCCCTTAACACACTCCTTTATGAACAAGGGGTTGCCCTCGGAAAGACCGTGGAGAAGTTTAACGAAGTCTACCGGTATACCCGGTACCCCCAGCATCCCCTCGACCATCTTCTTCGTATGTTTCCAGTTCAAGGGTTTCAGGGACAGCTCGTTGTAGTTACCTCCTCGTCTCAACCTCTGGCATATCTCTTTCAGCAGCGGGTTGGCCCTTATGTCCTGGGGTCGGAAAGCCCCCATCAACAGTACGGGAGAATCACCCAGATTATCCGCCATGTAATGTATCAGCTGCAGAGAAACCGCATCCGCCCATTGGAGGTCGTCTATGAATATTACGATGGTTTTATCGGAGGCCGCTTTCTTCAGATCCTGGGTTATCTCAAAAAACGCTGCCGTCCTCCGGGTGTCCAGCGTCTTTCGGTCCTCTGCCTTGGGATCCTTCCGGTCATGGTAGCTCATGAAGGGAGGTGCCTCGAACCCGTTACTCTTGGCCAATTCATCGAACACCTTTTTGAAGGGTAAGTAGGGGTCGGAACTTTCAAAGTAGGCCTTGCCGGACAGAAAAACATATTCTTTGTGGGACACGCTTCTTCTGAATTCGTCCACCAGCCGTGTCTTGCCGATACCGGAATCCCCCAGGAGGAATAGAACCTTGCTGCCCCTATCGATCACTTCTGTGAGCATACCGTCGAGGAACTTGATTTCATCCTCACGGTCGATGAAGATATCCTCTTCTATCTTCTCTTCCCTGGTAAGGTCGAGTACACCTTCTTCGTTGACACCCGAGAGGGCGGTCAGTAGCGGGGAGTCTCCCTTGATGTGCTCGCCGATATCCTTCAGAAATACCTTTTGTTTTCCCCGGGACGTTATCATGGTCAACTCATGGCCGCTGAACTTGTCCACCAGATCCTTGGCCTTACGGAGACCCCGGGGAGTTAGAAAATAAACCTTCCGTTTCCTTTTCATGCCCTTTACACGTCTTATATCTTCCCTGATGAGGTCAGGCTCCTTCTCCATCAACTTCCCCATCTCCTGACTGATATGTGGTCTGCTCACCCTCACGGCATTGGCGATACCGGGCTGGGATATCTCCTGGGGTACCCTGTCCTCTGATATGTAACGATAATAGGACAGGAGGTGGATGAGTATCCGTTCCCTAACAGTGGATGATATCATGGGCCGTACACTATACGTTGGGTGATAAGTAAATCTTTCCTTCATCTACCGGTTTCAAAGGGTTTAGGAAATAGGGAAAAATTCTTTGCCTCGAATACCGTCACGTGAACAAGATGAAGATACTGTTCGTCTCCGAATCATTTCCACCCCGAAGTTACGGCGGCGGTGAGATATCCTGCGCACTGCTAGCTTACGGTCTTGCAGGACGGGATGGCATTCGGGTGACCGTATTGACCTCCGAGGTTCCGGGCCTGAAACCTGTGGAAAGAAAGAACGGTGTAACCATAGTTCGACGTTTAAAAACCGGTGACGGCCGCAGCTCGATTACGGACAACTTAAAACGCAAATTACATTTCAAGAGAAGCGTAAGGAAGGAGATTGAACATCTTGCGATACAACATGACATGGTGCACTTCTTCAACATCACGAGTATAGTGGATACGGAAAGGCCGAGCTTCGCCACCATAAATTCATACCTGAATTTCTGCCCCAAGGGAAACCTGTTCTACAAGGAGGAGAGTGTCTGCAGTGGTTGCGGCTTCGGCAAATTCATCGGCTGCATAACCAATTCCGAGTATATCGGCAAGCAACGGTTGAAAGGATATTTGAAGTACAACCCGCTGTTCTGGCTGGCACTCTATCACGATTACAAAGGGCGAAAGAGTGCCCTGCAGTATGTTGATACCTTTTTCAGCCTCAGTAGGTTCATAACGAACCGGCTGCTGGAAGAAGGTATACCACGGGAACGCATCGTCAACGTGGTCAACATACCCGACATCAAAAAGTCCGATAAACGGATATCTCTGAAGGATGATTTACCTATCATCACGTACATCGGTGACTTGGGTAAGATAAAGGGGGTCGAGTTACTCGTACGGGCATTCAACGGTATAGAACCCAAAGCTAGATTGATCATCGTCGGGGACGGACCCGAAGGTGAAAAGCTGAAGAATATCGCCGGAAAGAACGTTGAATTCCTGGGAAAGGTAGAACACGATGTTATTCATTCGGTGTACCAACAATCCGATGTGATAGTGGTTCCATCACTGTGGCCCGAACCGCTATCACGGGTGCTTCTGGAGGCAGCCTATTTCGGCAAACCGTTGATCGCTACTAATGTAGGTGGCAGTCCGGAGATCGTCAAGGACGGTTACAACGGGTATCTGGTGAAGCCAAGGGAGGAAGAGCTTGCCGCCAAACTAAAATATCTTGTGGAAAAACCCCATGTGTTGAGGTCTATGGAAGTGAACATGAAAAGGTACTACCGGAAGGAATTGACAGATAAGAGGGTACTGTGCCGTATCATAAATACCTACCAAGGGCATTCCCACGGTAAAAGGGGGTGCGAAGGATAGTTCCGCCCGAGCCGAGAGGCAAGAATATACTCGTGGTGGTTTCCAGCCTGAAGATAGGGGGTGGAGCGGAAAGGAGCGCCGCCCTCCTGGGTAAAAGCCTCGGTGAGAGGGGACACCGTGTAACCTACCTTACCTTCTACAAAGAGGGACCCGCCTGCGAGTACCAAGGCGAGAACATCTGTTTGGGTTACAAGAAAAAGAAAAATCCACTGAGTGATGCCGTCGAGATACTGTCCACCGCACGAAAGATAAGAGATATCTGTAGGGAAAGGGATATCGATGTGTTGATATCATTCCTTACACGGATGAACGTTCAATCGCTCCTGAGCAAGACATTGTTCGGTAACAAGGTGAGGATGCTCGTATCGGTAAGGAACAATCCCTTGGAAGGGGACAAACGCTGGCACAGAAGTTTGATGAAATATCTTTACCCCAAGGCACATAAGGTGGTGGTCCAGACGGATACCATCGGTAAGATATTGAATGATAGATTGTCTATAACGAATACGACGGTGATACACAACATGGCGGACCCGAGGGCTTTTCGAGAGCTATCGAAGAAAAATATTTTGCGAAGGCACGAAGGAGTTTTTGACAACGATTTTACCTTCATAACCGTAGGCTCATTGACCTCGCAGAAGGGACATTGGCACCTAATAAGGGCTTTCAAAGGAGTGTCCATGGAAGCAAAACTCGTGGTGCTGGGAAAGGGTCCTCTGGAAAGCAGGTTAAAGGGTTTGGCAAGAGATATGGGTATCGCAGACAGGATATCGTTTTTGGGAGAGGTGCGTAATATATTTCCGTACCTTAAGGCCGCCGACTGTTTCGTTCTGACATCACTTTTCGAGGGTTATCCCAACGTTCTTATAGAGGCACTTTCACAGGATATGCCGGTGATCTCCACAGACTGCATGTCAGGGCCGAGGGAGATACTCTGTCCCGAACTTTCACCGGCCGCCAAGATCGAATACCCTTATTTCGGAAGATACGGGATACTGACGAACCCCTTTGCCGCTGAAACGGGTTTCAGCACCCTTAAAGACAGAGGCCTGACCCGGGAGGAAACTATGCTGGGTCGATTGATGGCCCAGGTAAAGGTAAATGAAAAGATCAGGGGTAGGTATTCCAACACGTCCCGAAGGGTGAGGGATTTTGACAGGCTTACCGTTGTAAGGAAATGGGAAGAACTGCTTTGATTCTAGAGAAATATTTTATAGTCGGCTTTATAATCATACCGGTATAGCCTGAAAGGAAAGTGTATAGTAAATGAGAGACGTGAGTGTGGTCATACCCACATACAACCGTTCTGAAAAGCTTAGAAGGGCCATTAAAAGCGTACTTGACCAAAGCCACAGAAACTTCGAGTTGATAGTGATCGACGACAACTCCGAGGACGATACCGAAGAGGTGGTGGAGGGATTCGGGGATGATAGGATAGTCTACCACCGCAACAAGAAAAACCTCGGAGGCGGCGGAGCACGTAACCTCGGTATACGTGAGAGCAGTGCGGAGTACATCGCCTTTCTGGACGATGACGACGAATGGTTACCCCGCAAGCTGGAGAAGCAGCTGAAGGCGATCAAAGGTGCACCGGCCTCCTACTGCGGTGTGTACACCGGTCTTACAAAGTACAGGGGCGGCAAGCCCCTTACTCAAAAGATGATAGCCCGGGAAGGCGATATATTCCATGACCTGCTGTGGGAGAACATAATCGGAAGCACGTCGGTTATACTGCTGAGGAAAGGATGTGTTACCGAAGTGGGGGGTTTCACCCAGGGATTGCCGGCGTCCCAGGAGCTGGACCTGTACCTCAGGCTTGCTGAAAAATACGAATTCGGATGTGTACCGGAATCCCTGGTCAAATATCATATCCATAAGGATAACCAGATAACCAGCGACTATTCCAAAAAGGTCCACTCGAGAAGGTATATCTTCAACTTGTACAAGGACCGCATTACCGATGATCCCGGCCTGCACGCGAGACACCTTTACGAAATAGGTTTTCTGGAGTACATGAAGGGAGACCGAGAAGGGGCTTACAAACACTTTAAAGAGGCTTTTTTCCTCTCTCCGCCGGGGATAAAACATTTAATTAGAAAGGTATTATCCAAATTGATACTAGATATTTAAATAACGGATAAATTACCATGACTGAGAAATTCTACAAGGACCTGGTGAGCACCAGCGGTACGTACCTGTTTGTGAGTTTTATAGCTATAGTAGGCGGTATCCTATTCCCGAGATTGCTGGGGCCGGGTGAGTGGGGCCTTTGGTCCATAACCCTTGGGTTGATCTGGATACTGGGCCCCTTCGCACAGATGGCAATGAGCACCACCCTGGTTACCTTCATATCAAAGTACAGGGGAGACGAAAAGAAGGTTTCAAATTTTGTTAACTCCGCTTATTTCATCGCCATACTGTCAAGCTTCGTGGTTTCACTTTGCATAATCACCGCCAGCGGCTACCTGGCGGAAAGTGTGTTCGACGACGGTAGATTGAGAACATTCTTCCTTCTGGGTGCCATCATATTATTCTTTGACCAGCTGAACATCGTCAACAGGGATTACTTCAGGGGTTTCAAGGATTTTAAAAAGTACAATCTGCTTAAGATACTACCCGAGTTATCGGTATTTTTCTTATCACTTGCACTCCTGGTCCTGATCTCATATCGGGCCATATACCTTGCCATCACACAAGCGGTGGTTTTCTCCATCCTATGCGTATCGGTCTTTGCCTACCTGTTCAAAAACGAATCTTATTTCGAACCGTTCAAAAAGCCCGAAAGAAAAGAAACGCTCAGGATACTCAGATTCGGCATACCTCTGATATTTACCATGACATTTATCACCGTGATGAAATCCATCGATCGTATATTGATAGGATTCTTTCTCGAGTTGACTGACGTGGGAATATATTCGGTCGCCTCCGGAATACCGTGGATGATAGGCAGTATGATGGCCCCGGTAAGCATCGTCCTACTACCTACCCTTTCCGAACGCAGGGCCAGGGGTGCGTCCTCTACACGTCTTCTTCAAGAGGTGTTTTCCTTTCTTTTCTTCGTGTCGATACCCATGATAATCTTCATCATCCTTTACAGCGGTGATATTTTGTGGCTGTTGTTCGGCGACGAGTTCCTTCCCGGAGCCCTGGTCCTCTCCATCGCTTCCTTTGAGATATTCCTCTTCGGTGGGTATGTACTGTTTCGTACCGCGGTACAGGCAACGGAAAGGACCTTGGAGATGGCGCTGGGTATCGGGGCCGCGGCGGCGGTCAATACCGTTCTGAACATCATATTGATACCGATGATGGGCATAGAAGGGGCCGCCGTGGGTACCGCCCTATCCTTTCTTCTGCTTTTCATCTTCATGATGCATATGGTATCCAGGAATTATGATATCGACATGAAAAACATGGATGTTAAGATCATATAGGCAATGTGTACGGCGATGATAATTTCGGGATTGACCGTTCATTATCTGTTGGAAGGATTTGTCTCGTTCGCGGTTTCCGCAGCGGTTATTGGCGTTTTATGGTTCGCCTTCGTCAACCTATCCTCGCCACTTTGGTACAGGGAGATCATGAGGAACCTCCCTGGTTGACCCTGATCATTTTTCAACCTGACATGATATAGTTGATACTGATCTCCGAGATATCCGTTGCATAGGAGCCGGTTCTGGAGATACTTTCCAGTATGTACGAAAGAGGGGTAACGTCAACCTTTCTCTCTTCCTTCACCACCTTCATGAGCTTGTCGTTCATCCGCTCCAGCTTGTCACGCATGTCGATGGACGCATTGGCCTTGTTCAGGTCCTCCTCGAAGAAGGAATCCGCAGCACAGTCGAGTATCTTCATGGACAGTTCGCTTTCCTTTCTTATTTCATCCTTTAAACCCTCCTTGAACCCGTCGGATGATATCATGGTGTTCCTGGCGATCCTTACGGCGTGGTCACCTATCCTTTCCATGGACCTGGATACCAACATATAACTTAGACTCCTCTCCCTGGTTATCTCGAGATTATCTATAAGCTTCGGATTGGCTAAAAGCATATTGTAATGCTTGGTGATCATCCAGTACAACCTGTCCACGTCACCGTCCCTTTCTATCACGTCCTTTGCCAATGTGATGTTACCGCCTTCAAAGGACAATATGGCATCCTCGTGCATCTTTTTAACCATGAGATACATCCTTTTGAGGCCCTTTCTTTGTGAGAACTCGGAAGGATCGATCAGGTCCTTGAGAATTATCCGCCTTTCCGATTCCTCGATTATTTCCGGGCCTATCACCATCCTGGTGAACCTCATTATGGCACTTCTTAAATCGGGCTTGATGCCTTTATTGTCGGCCATCTCCACTATCGTGTAACCGGCCATGTACGTACCTATCAGAGAACGAATTAGTGTCTGTGCGGTATATCCGTCCAATTTCAGTTGTTTCGTGTTAACCTTCTTCTCAAAGTCGCCTTCCGAGCTGATAACAACGGTGCCGTCACTCCTGGGGGCGACTACGAGAGAATCACCTGCTTTAATATCTCTCTCCAAAGCCCAAGATTTTGGTAACGATATGATGTAAGTCGAACCCCCTGTCATTTGCACCTTTCTTGTTTCTACCATAATAAATGCATCGGATATATCTATTTAGATTTTGCCCCGACTACATAGATTACGTGGCGGTAGATATATCAAACATTCATCTGGATTCCAGTATGGAATCTATCATATCGCCCACGTTCTCCGCATGATCGGCGATGGCGTCCATCCGGTCAACCACCTTCAGCAGGTGTACGGCGGTTAGGGGTGATTCGTCGTAGTTGAAAAGCGCCCTTGAGATATCTTTCTCCACCTTATCCGCTTCGAACTCCATATGGCTTATCTCACTCTGCAGCCGTTTGATATCTTCCTTCGATTTTTTACCGAAAGATGTCTCCAGAAGCTCCGAGAAGGCGTCCATCAACTCCTCGAACTTTTCCACGGAACAAAAAACCTTTTCGGAAAATATTTTGAAGTCCTCTTTTACAAAATCCGGGATGGGCTCCTCGCGCATATGTAGCAGTACGCCAACATCCTTTGCGTAGTCGAGTATCGAGTCCGCTTCCTTGAGCAGATGCAAAAAATCATCTCTGCGTATTGGCATGAATATAAAGCTGGGCAGGTTTTCACGTACGGCCAATTTGACTTTATCCGCTTCATGTTCCAATTTGGCTACCTTATCGAAGGATTTCTGGGCCTTTTCGTAATCACCCCCGGTATAAAGGTGAATACCTTTTTTCAGTTCCCCCGCTGCCGATTTTATCAACTGGGAGTGCTTGCGTAAGCCATCGAATGGGGATTTGAAGAACATCCCTTCCAAACTCGCTCGTCTGTATTTAGCGCCCATGATCAACACCATATGCTATTCTTGTTATTTAAATTAACTGAAGGAATGAAATGTAAAGTAACACGCTCGTTACTGCGGCTATCGGTACCGTGACTATCCACGAGATTACTATATTCTTCAACACCCCGAGATTTATGGCTTCCAATCCCCTGGCAAGTCCGACACCGAACACCGCGCCCACTACGGTATGGCTGGTGGATATGGGCATACCCAACTTGCTAGCCACAAGTATGGTAGTGGCGGCCCCGAAGTCCACGGAGAAACCCCTTGTGTTCGTCAGCTTGGTAACACCGAAGCCGATGGTTTTAATGACCCTGTAACCCCACGTTGACAATCCCACCGCTATTCCCATCCCGCCTATGAACAGGAGGTAGTTCGCACCCAGGAAAAAGGGGTGTTTTTCTACGGGTATGACATTTTCCACAACCAGAAGTAAAGGGCCTATTGCATTGGCTACATCGTTTGCACCATGTGAAAAGGCCACGAAGCATGAGGTGATCACCTGAAGATTGCGAAATATTTTTTCCACACCTTCGTAATCGTCGCCATCCTCCACCCCTCTGAGTATGAAATACTTTCCAAATATCCCCACAACCGTTCCGACTACAGATGCGACTAGCATCACCTCGATATATAAAAGATCTCTACCGAATACTTTACGAGCCAATGCGGTATCGAAGAAGAGTGAAAGAGAGATGATGAAGAAAGTAGCAAAAAGGAAGAATGGTGTCAGCTTTTTCGCCCTCTCGTAAGCGTCGTCGGCGTTGAAAATCAATTTGATTATAATGTTGAATATTATGAAGGCGAGGATGGCGCCGGATATTGGTGAAGTGACCCAGCTGAGTACTACCCTACCAAGTGTTCCCCATGAGATCACGGAAGGACCCCCCGCCACCAGGCCGAAGCCCAACATACCTCCTATGATGGAGTGGGAGGTTGATATGGGCAGAGATTTCCACGTTGCTATGGTTACCCACATCCCGGCGGCTAGTACCGCCGACAGACCGCCCAGGGCTAGATTTAACGAGTCGATTTCCGTGGGGTCGAATATACCGCCTTTAACCGTAGAAGTTACATGTTCGCCAACGAGCACCGCACCTGCCACAGTGAGTATAGAAGCTATGACGATAGCCTGTTTGTACGTGATAGCGCCGGCACCCACGGCGGTGGACATGGAATTGGCCACATCGTTTGCACCGATATTCCAAGCCATGTACAGGCCGGCTGCCAAGGCGGCGGCCAAGAATAAGCTCTCCGTGGGATTCAAACCAAACATGCAAATTGCGATGAAATTGGCTACGTATATAACTATATCTTATATAGACTATATAGCCTATATAGATGACACGGTAGTCCCGACGAAATCAAGATCATCGATAGCCTTTCTCAAATTATCTAGATCATAACCGGATACGATTTGAGTGGTGATGTTGGCCCTCTTTACTATTTTGGCTGCCAGGGGGTCGAAGACGATGTTCGGGCCGGCACCCCTCTCACCCTTGGATACTATTTCGATGAGTCTATCGTAGTCCATCTTTTCTATATGTTCTGCATTTGGATCCTTTTTGGGGTCTGCGGTGTAAACCCCGTCGACGGAGGTCACGTTGATGAGCCTCTTCACGTGCAACCGCTCGGCCAGCATGGCCGCGACAGCGTCCGTGGTATGTCCGGGATGTGTACCGCCCATGGTGACGATAGGATAATGGTTTCCCGCCGATACCGCTTCGTCGAAATTTTTAGCCGGGACGGAGTAAGCGGTTTTCCCCAGGGCGATGATGAGTAACCTGGCATTCAATCTCGATGTTTCTATACCTAGGTCGTCCAGAGTAGCTTCGTTAGCTCCCAATTTACGGCCCCAGTTGATGTATTTACGGGCCGTTCTCCCGCCGCCGACAACGAGGTACAACTTTTTATCTTCGGATGCATCAAGTATAACTTCTGCGATAGCCTCTATATCAGATACGTTTTCATCTTCTGGCAGTAGAATCGAGCCGCCTATTGAGAGCACTAAATCTTCTTTCAAGTTAACACCTTACTGCTGAATAGTCTTTGATTATTTAACTTGCACGGTTCAAAGAAAGATACTTCAGGGGGCAAAACAATATTTTTCATCAAACCATAGCATACCCTTCTATCCGTAAGTAGTTAAAGATAAAGCGGTTATTTCTACATCATAGTTGATTTCCGAGATGAGCAGTGGAGGACATCCGCAACGGGTAGTGAGGATGAATGTAGAACTGCACCCCGACCATCACTCGGGCAAGACTCTGTGGATGAAGTGGGCAAAATAATTCGCAGATAACGCACCTGACAAGCAGCTACCGAAAGATATATATATATGTGTGCCATATTATCATAAGGGATAGTATGTCATGTAGGAGAAAAAGGAGATCGGGTCTTGTAGTTTTATCGGTAGTTATGTTAGTTAGTGGGTTGATAGTCATACCCTGCACTAATGAAGCATCGGAACAGGATATGAAGGAGCTAGCGGTAAGCTTCCTTGAGGATGTAGCCGGTATAGATATGAGCAGTTACAGTGTGGGGTATTTCCACGTGAATCGTGATGCTACCACCGGTTATAGATTTCCTTATACCTCTGTCACTTTTGAATTTGGAGATTATAAAGGCCGTATATTATTAGCTCAAGGAAGGGTTCTTTCTTATAGATTGTATGATTACAGTGATACGGATGTTGACTTCGAAAAGTTACTAAGCAATGTAGAGATCGAAGAACCTACTGTAATGGGTTATGCCGATCGTTTGGATACTGCCTTCGAGAAATACGAACAACATTTCTCTGTAGATAAAAGTGAACTTTATGAAACACTCTCATTGGCAAAATCGACGGGAGAAAAAGAGATAGAGAGCGATAGTTGGAGGCTCAACGTTAACACGGAACATAGTCACCGCCAAACGGATACATTCGTGCAATTTTCATGGTCTGAATATGTCGGTGAATTCAAATCAACACGAGGAGTGCGCATAGTAATGACCGATTCGGGAGTGATTGTGCAATTAGTTTCTAGATTGATTTATCAATACGGAACAACTGATATCAATATATCCAAAGAAGAAGCCATAGAAATCGCAAGACCGTATGCGGAAGAATTTGCGGATGAATACGGTAGCGAGATAACGGGTATAAACGCAACTTTATATTTCATGAGGGATTGGCACACATTGCATCCTGATAACGACAACAACACCATGCTATTATATCCAAAATGGACGGTACGTTTTGAATTCTATGGCGACATAAAACCTGTCACAGGCCTTTATGCAAGCATATGGGCAGATAATGGCGAAGTATATAACACCGGTAAATCGGGTACCTACGGTAGCCATCCACCTTCTCCGGTACCAAGAAGCATGCCGTGGAATATTATAATTCCCATACTGATCGTATCAGTTGTAACATTTGCGGTAGCATATCACAAGGTGATCAGTAAAGGAGGGCGAAAACCATGAGCAAGAGAATATTTGCTTCATTATTGGTAGTTTGCATGTTGCTCTTGACCACGGTACCCGCTATAGCCCACGGTCGGTCTTCGGTATCCATGGGTCAATTACATGGTAATTCCGATGAGGAAGATTTGCAAGAAGATATAACCAATTTGATCATTTCCTTATCTGACGATACATTCTATGAAAACACACACAATTGGTTTCCGGAAGACACTACTGTAGAGAATATTCATTCGGCGGCTGAAGGTGTAGAAGAAAGCGAATCTATTGTGTTTTACATAGGTCATGGGAATAAGTTGTCGGGGTATACTCCACCTAAATATTATATACGGACGGGAGATGTCAGTGATCATAAGGTTTACGCTGACAACAATCAGATAGTTTCAGACGGAATTTATCCTAATACACCCTCTTTCCCCAATCCCAAGTTTGTTTTCTTATGGTCTTGTTGGCAGGGGAATCAAACCGGATATTATGATTTTGGGGCTGAAAGAGCTGTTGGCATGCCCTATGCAATCCTGCGGGACCCCGATCTCAGTGAAGACGGCTATAATAATCCGGACAGCAGTGGTCATGCCTTCATCGGATTTGAAGAAATGGCGTATTGGTTGCGGGGAAATATATGGGATGTTGATCAGGCAGGATATGAATTCCTTAGTTTATTCTATGAATACGCATTGGACCCGGATGAACCATATACTGTAAAGGGTGCTCTTGATGAGGCAACTAATACTCTTTGGGGTGTATCTTTTGACGATAATCCATTCCGATTCAGTTTCTACGGCAGCATCGTTGTGTATGGGAACGGCAACATCCTTATATCTCCAATCCCTAGCGGAGGTGGCGGCGGAGGTGGAGGTTTCGAACCACCTCTTTTACCTACTGGTGGCAGAGATAGTGATGAATAAAACACTCGAGTAACAAACTGCATACTCATAACCATCTGAGTATATCTCGTGCATACAAACCCCTTTTCATTATTTATGGGAGGCCCAATAAACGTTTTAAAGAGTAAAACAATAGACGATGTGGATACGTATGATCGATTTAAAGGAACCGCAAGACTAGTATATTGGATAATTATCCGAACACCCATTTATAGACGGTATCAAAAGAACATGTATAGAGTGTGCAGATATCTTTTTGGGAAAGAATGGATATCATGCACTGGCTGAAAAGAAATTCGAGGAAAGATTAATAAATAAGAATAGATGTGATTATTGTGGTCATGTCGGAAAAGGAACGGTATAAAAGAAGGATCTTTCCGATAACACGGTTGAAAGGACAACATATATTACCGACTTAAGGTTAAGAACGGTTGATCAATATGGCAAAAGATCTGTACAGCAAGGTAGTCATGGAGCACTTCCAGAATCCCCGTAACATGGGTGAACTCGAAGATGCCAGTGCCATCGGCGAAGCCGGTAATCCCGTATGCGGTGACCTCATGAAGATATACATAAAGGTGGAGGATGACGTTATCACTGATATCACCTTCAAAACCTTCGGCTGTGCCGCAGCTATTGCAACATCGTCCATGGTAACGGAGATGGCAAAGGGTAAGACGTTGAAAGAGGCCTACGATATAACAAGGGACGACGTAGCTTACGAGCTTGAAGGCCTTCCGCCCATAAAGATGCACTGCTCGAATCTGGCGGCGGATGCCCTTAAGGAGGCGATCAAGGATTATCTGCGTGAGGCGGGAAAGGAAATAGAAGGGATAGACCTTGACGAGTAGTGTTACCCCAAACCAAAAATATTTATTATCACATAAGACCTAGGAATGTAAGAAAATGGCCATCGATAAACTGAAGGACGGACTCCAGGGCGCGGTAAAGCGTATAGTTAATGCCACACGCATCGACAAGAACCTTGTGGACGAACTGGTGAAGGACCTCCAAAGGGCAATGATAGAAGCCGATATGAACATCCTTCTTGCCAGGAAGTTAACAGACAAACTCAGAGACAGGGCACTCACGGAAAAACCCCCTGCGGGTATGACGTCGAGGGAACACGTGATACGTATAATACACGAAGAGTTTGTCAATATACTCGGCGAAGGGACGGAGATGAAACTAAAGCCTCAAACAATAATGATGGTCGGTCTTTATGGAAACGGTAAGACCACCACATGTGGTAAACTTGCGACTTACTTTCAAAAAAGAGGACTGAGCACCGCTTTGATAGCAGGAGATACACATAGACCTGCTGCCTACGAGCAGTTGGAACAGGTGGCCGAGGATGCCGGGGTACCCGTATACGGTGAACCCGACGCTAAAAAGGCACCCATAGTTGTCAGAAACGGCATGAAACGTTTCAAAGACTATGACGTTAAAATAGTCGACACTTCGGGAAGACATTCCCTTGAAAAGGAACTTATCAAGGAGATACAATACATAAAAAATATTGCTAACCCCGACGAAATAATTCTTACTATCGATGCAACCGTGGGTCAGCAAGCGGGACCCCAGGCAAAGGCGTTTCATGAAGCAGTAGGGGTAACAAAGACCATAATCACCAAATTGGATGGTAGTGCAAAGGGCGGAGGGGCTCTCAGTGCCGTCGCCGCCACCGATGCACCTGTAGTTTTTATCGGTACCGGAGAACGTATCGGGGATCTGGAATCCTTCGAACCTACTAGGTTCATCTCACGTCTTCTAGGCATGGGGGACCTCAAGGGATTGCTGGAAAAGGCCGAGGAAGTGATGGATGAAAAGACGGCCGAGCGTACAGCGAAAAAGATGCTTTCCGGAGATTTTAATCTTAAGGACATGTACGAACAGATGGAGATGCTTGCCGGTGTAGGTCCGTTGCAGAAGATAATGGACATGCTTCCAATAGGTCCGACAAAGATGTCCGAAGATGAAATAATGAATACACAGAGAAAACTTAAGGCTTTCCGAATTATTATGGATAGTATGACGGAAGAGGAGATGGAAAACCCGGAATTGATCAAACGCCAACGGGTAAAGAGGATCGCTCGTGGCAGCGGGAGAACCCCCGGGGACATACGTGATCTGCTTTCACATTATAAAAAAGCAAAAAAGGCAATAAAGGGTTTCGCGGGGAATCGAAGGATGAGAAAGCAGATACTTAAGCAACTGGATGAAGGTAAGATCAACTTTTAATGCATAAACACTATATCCCCCCGATAGATTTAGGGGGTAATGAAGTATTTGCTAACGATTTGCCCTCGCTGTAGAGCCAGATTTTATGTGAAGGTATCAAGCGAACCGACTCTAAGCGTCACGTGTCCCTACTGCAGGATGTACTACCATGATAGAACAGATCTGGGCAATATTAAGGAGGCAGATTATGCCTGGGAACTTTACAGGGGTCTTTATCCTAGACCGGATAACGATCTGGGAGATAGGAAGATGCTTAAGATCTGCGGTGGACTCCTGCTTGCATCTATTCCTTTCTTTTTGATCCCATTACTGTACATATCCTTAGTCGCAGGCAACGCGGCCGGAGAATATTCATCCACTATAATAGGTGTGGCCTTCGCAGGTTTCATATACCTAGCTATAATATTAGCCGGTGCTTTCAGTTCTATCAACACATACTCCTTCGCCGTCTCTTTAACCGGATCGATATTTGCAGTGCTAAACTCCTTCCTTGTAGCCCTATTGATGACATACAGAGCGGTTACAGATGAATACTGTTTTGCAATGCTTTTTCCTTTGTTACTGGCATTCATCGCTATGTCCATGATCTTAAAAAACAAAAAAGGATTTTCCACGGGGTATTGACATTTTATCCCCGGATATGAAAAAGGTTTTTAACCTGAAGGTGTTGAACATACCCAGATGCATAAGCCCACAGTGAAGGTGTTGAATAAAGATATCGTTCTTGTAGGTATTGACTTTATAGAAGGTAAAGATTTTAAAGAAGATTTGGTCCGCCTACTGGAAGTACATGATCCGGATACCATCGGTCTCGCCTTGTGCGAAAAGCGTTTTGAAACCATGGAAGGACGTGATCAGTGGAGGGAAAAACCTTTGCTACCGGAATACAAAGAAGGCATGACCGGGACCATAATATATCAAGCCTTCATAGACGCTGTACGGGAAAATCTACGAATTTTCAAAGATGTCGAACCGGAGATCCATATCGCTCAGTTGGTACCCCTAACAAAGGATCTCGATGTTAACACTGAATTTATAGATATGGACGTTACATTGGTACTCGCCCGGGCAATGAAGGGCATGTCCCCCTCGGAAAAACTCCGTATGGTATGGTATTTCAAATCGTCCATGCTCTCATTTTCTGAACATAAAAAATCAAAGACCATCATCCATATGGAAATGCACGATGATATGGTGGATGGCGTACTCACCAGCATCTCAAAATTCGCACCTGTTTCCGCGAAGAAAGCAAAAGGTGAACGCATAGAGTATATCTCCAAGAAGATATTAGAGTATTCAAAGGACGGTAAGATTCTAGCGGTCATACCGGAAAGTAAGCTCAAGGATATTGCCCATGAGATTAGGATGATAAAAAAAAGTGAAAGGATACATGGTGAAGTTAGTGGATACCAACATCTTGAGGAGGTGACAAAACGTGTTTATACCAAAGCATTACGGTTCGTATCGCCCCTTTTCTTCATCTCTCTAGCGGTGTATCTATTCTTTTTCTCGGATGTGCTTAACATATGGCGGGCATGGTTGTACTGGTTTCTAGCGGTAGGGGGTATGGCTGCCCTGGGAGCTTCCTTGGCCAGAGGTCACCCTCTATCCATAATCACTTCATTCTTCCTGGCACCGTTTATGTCCTTGACATTGATCGGTCCCGGATGGATAGCAGGTTATGTTGAGCTAAAGGTCAGAAACCCGAAGGTGTCCGATATAAAAGAGGTAACATCCTGCGGTTCGGCCAACGAATTCCTATCAAATAACGTGATCAAGGTATTTATGGTAGGGATATTTTCCAACGTGTTCACATGGGTAGGACTGTTTATCGTATTACCTATCTTCATAGCATTCATAGGTTAACAGTGGAAAACAATATATCCCATCGTGTAGTACGGCTTGATATATTATGAAAGTAAAAAAGTTCTTGGAACGGGTGTTTCTGGGCATGCTCATAGGCATGGCTAATATAGTGCCCGGCGTATCCGGTGGTACCCTTGCCTTGATAACGGGTATATATGACAGATTAGTACACGCGATAAACACCATCCCTCTCAGCAGTCCTATAAAGATTATTAAAGGCGGACGAAAGGAGCTTAAAAAGAGACTTAAAGATATCGATTACCCCTTTTTAATACCACTGTGTATCGGGATATTGATCGCCTCACTATCTATAGCTAGGGTCATCGAGTACCTACTGGATGCCCACACCGCCATAATCTATTCTTTCTTCCTGGGCCTTATCCTTGCCTCCGTAGGTATAATATACAAATATATCGAGAGGCTGGACTTTTCTAACGTTCTATTCGGCGTGATAGGTTTTTTTTCAGCGTATCTGTTCCTTGGTATGAGCTCTATTGAAACCAATCATTCACCACAGGTTATTTTCGCGGCCGGCGCACTTGCTATAATCACCATGGTACTCCCGGGTATATCGGGCGCTTTCATGCTCGTCTTCCTTCAACAGTATCATTATATGCTTAGCGCGTTAAATAGGATGGACATACCTTTGATAATCATATTCATGACCGGGGCGGTAATCGGTCTTTTCGGCTTCTCGAGAGTGGTGGAATATCTTATTAACAAACACAGAAGTATCACCATGTCCTTCCTATTCGGTTTGATGTTAGGAGGACTAAGGGTGCCTATTGAAAACGCAATGTCGGTTTCACCCAGTATTTACGAGATAGTTATCCCCGCCGCCGCCGGTGCGGTCACAGTGTCGATATTAGAACTTAAATATCTGTGGATGGAGAAAAAAGACGAATCCGCCTGATATCAAATCCGTTTGAATCCTCTACCCAACCAACCACTAACGGATTTTTTGGTATACTTTAAAGTTTCTTTTATATCTCTATTATCACCCGATACGGATGTTTTCCCTTTTTGAATCTCACTGATCACATCCTCCCATGTGCTCACATCCTCCACCAGTGTGAAGGCCTTGCCTATCGTATCGTAATTGTGACTATCGCTGCCTCCGACAATAGGTAAACTCATCCTTTTTGCTAGTTTCCGAGCACGATAGTTATCTTTATGACCACTTCGACCATTGAGTCCCTCGATAGCACTCCAGTGGTTATCCAACACCGCCTTCTCACCGATACCGGACCAGAAACGATAGGGGTGTGCCGCGATGGTTATGCCATGGGATTCGTCTATCAGCTCTATTGTCTCTTCCAAGGCACTGCGAGGCTCTATCTCTTCTTGAAGTCCGAGGGCGATCATGTGGCCTTTATCCGTGCTGATCTCTATACCGGGTATCATAATGAGGGGGGTATCTACGTTCTTTATCTTCCCCCACCATCTCAAATTGTTGTGGTCGGTGATTGCAAAACCATCCAATTCTTTTTTCTCCGCGTACCTAATTATATCCTTTGGACGGGATTTCGAATCCGATGAATACATGGAATGGATATGTAGATCGAATTTCATGGTTCACCACCTTCGACGTGCATAAGTATCCTTTCCGTAAGGTCACCTTTTTCGCCCTTCAGTATTTTTTTCACCCTTTGTCTTATCTCATTTTTTATTTTTTCTCCGTCAACCAAGTTGTACCTGCTGGCATAAACCATTGCATCGATATGCGGATCCTCACGGCCTATGGAAACACCGTCACCATGATGATGTAAGATAGAGGCCGTATGCTCATAATATTCGGAACTACCGTATTCGTCGGTCACCGTACCGTGTAGAGAATCCTTCAGTTGGCAGAAATAGACTCGGGTAGCGTCCCTTGGATAATGAAAGTCATCTTTCGCGAGAATTTCCCCTTTGTTTAATTCACATACTGGTTGGTTATTACCGGTAAGTGCGGCTTTGAAGAGTAATCTGGGGTTATCCGTGAGTGAGTATGTGAATCTCGGATTGACCCGGAGATTTCTTTCCGTATCCGATGGACAATAAACTCTAAACTTCAGTTCGAGCTCATCCCGGTCAATATCCGCACCTATGGCAGAAGCATTTACATGGCCATTCCATGATATCAAGATACCCTCCTTATACGGTAAGATACTCCCTCCTGGATCAGGCTACCTCCATACCTCCGGTCGGTTTCTTACCCTCTCCCTTTTTAGGTATGTTTACCTTGGGTAGAGGTATAGGAGGCGGAAGTTGAAGATCCCTGGCGATCATAACGGATTCGGGGATACAATTTGAAAGGATAGTGGAATGTATTTCATTGGCTACCTCGTTGGGCATCTTGTTGGTTTTTCTCCAATTGGTGGCGAGTTCCTTACCCCCTCCGTCGTATTTCAGTTTACCTTCTATCTCTATCCGGCCCATGCCGGAATAACTGGCGGTGAACCTGAAACTAACTTCGGTAGTTCCCTTACCAATAGGTTTCATCTGAGTAACCGAACTGTTGTGGTCCACTCTGATATTCTTCCTAACCATACCTTTCTCGCTGAACCTTTCGGCGTCTATCGACCGCAACTCGAAATCTGTAACGGGCATAATAGAAGTAATCGTGCACACCGTTAATAACCTTTTTCATTAAAAAACCGTAAATTTTAGCGATTTAAATTTTTGAAGTTAAAATAATTGAACTTCATGCAAAATATTTATAATCACCCTCTCTGATTAACATCTGTGTCCTATATTAAAAAAAGGTAGTGGTAAAAATGTCACCATCTAATTCACTAGAAAGATTATTAGAACAATTGAAAGAGAACCCAGATGTAGAAGATGTCACGCTTATTTCAAGGAGTGGAATGCATATCGCGGGTAATGTACCCGAACATTCACACAGAGAAACCTTTGTTGCCATGTCCGCCATTCTTCTCGGTGCTGCAGAAACGGCAACTTCGGAATTAAAAGAAGACCTCTCCCACGTTGTTATTGAACTGAAAAGATCGAAGATCCTCGTATTA
>JAFDTZ010000176.1 GCA_019594305.1 Thermoplasmata archaeon | reverse complement strand
GATTATGGCATTTATCTATACTCAGACAGCAGCAACAGTAAAGTGGTCAACAATACTGTTTCAGATAATGATGAGGGGCTAATCATCTATGGTTCAAATCACACTGTCAAATATAACATGGTATCGTACAACGGAATAGGTATCACATTGGGTGGTGAATGGAGTTTTGTGTATCATAATTGGATCATAAATAATACAAGACAGGCTCTAGATTCCTATGACCCTTGGTGGCCCCCTGTTGTGCGTAGCTGGTGGAATCTTTCATATCCCATAGGAGGTAATTACTGGAGCGACCATACCGGGCCGGATAATTACAGAGGGGCGGAGCAAGACGAACCCGGAGCAGACGGAATAGTGGATAGATACAAGCTTATAGACCTTACAGGTGTTGACGTCTACCCCTGGGCAAACCCCGAGTTCACCATGCCGACATTGGACTATATACGAATAGTCGACTCGGAAGGTGCCGGGGAATCGGCAATCAACGATACCGCCTTGCATACCGAGGAAAACATCGTTGGCTACGCTGCAGGATTCAACGATACCGTTGGATATATCGGCGAACAAGATGTTAACTGGAGCGTTATCAACACCGAAGGTGCCCAGGCATTCACGAATCCGGATAACGGTACCTCGAGCACCTTCGATTCCGGAAACTATCCCGGTACCGCGGTTTGGAAAGCCGAGTACGCTCCCGGCGTATATGATTCGGTCGAGTTCACCATCTATACCACCTACCATTCCTTATGTATAGTTGATACCGAAGGTACAGGGGAGGCCGAGATAACCGATAGAACAGTGATCCCGGGTTTTAGTATGACCGGTTATGCAGCCGGTTTCAGGGATACCATCGGATACGTAGGAGACGTGAACGTAACATGGAGTGTGGACAACCAGGACGGCGCACAGGCCTACACATCACCCCCCCACGGTACCTCGAGCACATTTTACACGGGTGACACCACCGGGAGGGCAGTTTGGACTGCTGAATATAAAGGATTGGAAGCCACCGTGGTGTTCGATATAATACCGGATATAGATTACATACGTATCGTGGATACCGCGGGTACCGGCGATAATGAGATCACAGATGGTATCATCGGCGGCAACCGCACGATCCACGGTCACGCCGCCGGGTTCAACCGCACCGCAGGTTACCTTGGCGACATGAACGTTACGTGGAGCGTTACCAACTCAGATGGTGCAAACGCATCCGCTTCACCCGCCATCGGCAACCAAAGTACATTCAACTCTGGACCAAAAGAAGGCTCGGTGATATGGACGGCGGATCACGGCGGCGGTATCGCCCACAGCGTCACCTTCGTTATCGACATCACACCACCGGAGATTACCATCATCAGCCCTGGGGATGGTAGCGAACTGACTGCGGGAGATATCCTTGTGGAGTGGGAAGGCCGGGACGAGCTCTCAGGTATATACCGCTACGAGGTGCGCCTGAACGACGGTGACTGGATAGACGTGGGTACCGAGACCAGCCACAGATTCACCGTAACCTCTTCGGGGGATCACATCGTATCGGTGAGAGCCTACGACGGTGTGGGCAACACCGCCGTAGATAGTGTGGAGTTCACCGTAAGAAGAGGGTTTGCGGGAATTTACTGGTGGCTGCTGTTGGTGGCCGCTATAGTATTCATAACGGCTTTCGCATTGC
Organism: Thermoplasmata archaeon; assembly: GCA_019594305.1. Taxonomy (GTDB): domain Archaea; phylum Thermoplasmatota; class Thermoplasmata; order Halarchaeoplasmatales; family Halarchaeoplasmataceae; genus Haladaptatiplasma. Next base: position 1,532 of record JAFDTZ010000176.1, on the reverse strand, counting down.
TAAAGAAGCTGCCGCCAGGTGCGTTGAAACTAAGATAACCGATCGTCGTATAGACTCCGGCTCTACAGTGACAGGTTTATGCGGCGAGGTATAAAGATACCTGGAGGTACATAGGCCTTGTAAGTGTTCCACATCGTAGATGACGGTTAGGTCGTCTGCAAGAATATTGCAAAGGACGGATATGCGAGGATATGTGAGTTCGAGGTGGAGAATCTATTCACAGCATGCGAGCGTTACATCGGTTGCTGTGCTCGTGCTACCGGCATCTCTTTCATTGTGTCCATAAGAACATCTCAGAGCCGTCAAATTCTGTAGGACTGTTTCTTCCACGCATCCGAAGTAATTTCTACTGGAAAATTAGAAATCTTCCATCGATCTTTAGAACATTCCGAGAAAATTCTGAAACATCTCGTAATTTTAGTATTTCAGCATCTGAAAAAAACAAATCTACTGATCTCGCTGAACTTTAGCAGACTTCTCATGGAAAAACATATTTATCCATGTTCAGTTTTGTACAAACATGTGGGAAATCAAGAAGCACTTCGAGGATTATTCAGCACGCCAAAGAACGGCGAAGTTCCTTTTAGAGACGGGGTTGAGTGTAAGAGATGGAGATATATACTGCAACGGAGTCCAGATGTCTCCCCTTAGGATCGGACGGGAATTGGGGATAGATAGAAGGACCGTGGGCTCCACAATAGATATAATCGAGGAGACTGAAGAGCTCTCGGAGATTTTCAAAAATCTCAGGGCCACCGCGTTTTTCAAAGACGTCGCCATGAACATGGACATGGGCCTCATCGAGATAATACCGGACGACCCTCATGGTGTGGGAATACTAGCGGGGGTGACGGAAAAGATAGCCGATCTGGGCCTGAGTATAAGGCAGTGTATAACCGATGACCCTGAGTTCATGGAAGAACCGAAGCTTTACGTCATAACCGAGTCACCGGTGCCTATGGACGCTGTGGAAGAGATAAAAGAAGTGAGAGGGATCAAAAGCGTAACAGTCTATTGATGTATAAATTTGTACACACAAGTATTAAATAATACATTGAATTTAGTCCCTACTCATGAGAAAAACGGAAAGGGATTTAGTTTGGCGATGCAAAGGATCCTTCGAGCCTCAAGAGCTCGATCAGTGAATTGAAAATAGATCTTCCAACCCCTATCGATGCATTTGAAGTGTTGAAGTGTGAATATCCTGGTAACAGCTTTTTGCTGGAATCTATAGAGGGACCTGAAAAGATAGCAAAATACTCATTCATAGGGTTCGACCCGATCTTTGATATAAGAGCGAAGGATGATAAAGTCGAGCTTAACGGCGAGAGTAAAACAGTCGACGACTCCTACGAATTTTTACAAAAAAAATTCTCCCAGTTCGACGCGGGACACATCGATTTTCTACCATTTTCATCGGGCATGGTGGGTTATTTCTCTTATGACATAGTTCGAAGTTTTGAATCTTTACCCGATGAAACGGTGGATCCATCACCCCTTCCGGATTATCATTTCATGATACCATCGCAGAT
>JAFDTZ010000186.1 GCA_019594305.1 Thermoplasmata archaeon | reverse complement strand
CCAAACTATATCTTTATACCGAGCAATTTTGCCCACCGATCCACGATCTCCTCCGTAAGTACATATCCTTTACCCTTAGAACTTTCAACCCGTCTGACCACATTTCTTTCTTCTAACACCTTCAATCTGCCCCGTACCGTATGACGCGACGCGCTTCCTCTCTTCACCCGCAGCCTTTCAGTTATCTGGGTTATGTTAAGTGCTTGATTGGAACTGAGAAGAACTTCCACGATCGATTCCATCACCGGATCGTCTATCTCCTTCATAAGCGAGGGCGAGATTTTCCCGTAGCGTTGAGAGAGTGAGAGCATCTGTATGTATTTTTTTTCGACTTCGCTGTTCGTTGATAGTTTATCAAGCACGTTACGGTGCATATTCATCAGATTCTCAAGCATTGACTCCAGATTGTTCACCTGTGATTTCAAGGATTTTATCTCTTCTCTCAGCTCGTCATCTTCAGGCATCGAACATTAGTATGTATAAAAGACAATAAGGTTTTCGGGATGATCGGTAATTAATTGGAGATACTGAATATACGCCTGTTATGGATAACACCAACCAAAAAATACTTTTCATCGTAGCGAAATAGACAGATGATAACATGGGCAACAGATGGAACGGGCCGCTGCAGAAAAAAGGTAAATATGTTTACGAGATACCGAAGAGTTATAAACAGAGTATGAGAACAGAGGGCATGATCTTCGCCGACGAGAGACTCATAGAATCTATCGTCGGAGATAATGCACCGGAACAGGTGGCTAACGTTGCCTCACTTCCTGGCATCGTAGGGGCCTCTAAGGCAATGCCCGACATACATTGGGGTTACGGCTTCCCCATAGGGGGTGTCGCCGCAATGGATATGGATGAAGGAGTTATTTCACCCGGAGGTGTGGGTTACGACATAAATTGCGGGGTGAGACTGTTAAGAACGGACATTGAATTTGAGCAGGTTCAAAGGAACATAAAGGCGTTGATCCATGAGATGTACGACAACGTACCTGCAGGCGTAGGTAAGAAATCTCGTATCAAACTCAAACGCGGAGAATTGAACAGGGTACTTAACTACGGTGTTGAATGGGCGGTTGAAGAAGGATACGGCTGGGAAGAAGATATACCATGTACGGAAGACAACGGATGTATGACCGGCGCAGACTCCGAAAAAGTAAGCCAGAAGGCAAAAGACAGGGGTGAGCCGCAGCTTGGTACGCTGGGTGGCGGTAATCACTTTTTAGAGGTACAAAGAATAGAAAAGATCTTCGATGAGGAGGCGGCTGAAAAATTCGGACTGAAAGAAGGTATGGTTACGGTCATGATACATTCCGGTTCAAGGGGCTGCGGGCACCAGATAGCTACCGATTACATAAAACAGATGGAAAAGGCGGTACGTAAATATGATATCGAACTGCCCGACAGGCAGCTGGCGTGTGCGCCCATTGATTCGCCTGAAGGCAAAGATTATTTTGCAGCCATGAGCTGCGGGGCGAATTACGCTTGGACCAACAGACAGTTGATAATGCATTGGGTTAGGGAGAGTTTTGAGAAAGTATTCCACGAAGATCCAAGAGATCTAGGCATGAATTTGGTGTACGACGTATGCCATAATATAGCCAAGCGAGAAGAGCATGATGTAGATGGTAAAAACAAGGAACTGATGGTGCACAGAAAGGGTGCTACAAGGGCATTCGCACCGGGTAGAAAGGAGGTTCCCAAACATTATAGAGATATAGGCCAGCCGGTGATAATACCTGGAGATATGGGCACCGCTAGTTACGTACTCTCGGGCAGAGATACGTCGATGAAAAAAAGCTGGGGCTCAACGTGCCACGGAGCGGGAAGATTGATGTCCAGAACCGGTGCACGACGAAAATTTAAAGCTAACCAGGTAGTGAAAGAATTGAATGATAAAGGAATATATGTTAAAGCGGCCAGCAAGGATGTACTTAAAGAAGAAAGCTCGGGCGCATACAAGGATATCAACAGTGTGGTGGAGGTCACACATAACGCGGGTCTGTCCAAGATAGTTGCTAAGATGGTGCCCATAGGCGTAATGAAGGGATGATATGAATATCTATCGTTCTACACAAAAATTTCTTATACTTCAGTCTGCCTAAAAGGTTTAATTGGTGTAAAAATGCAAAGAAAATTATTTGCGGCTTTCGCCGTATGTTTGATCCTCGTGGGTGTCGGCCTCACAACGCAACTAGTAGGCGGAGGAAGTGACCTTGAGAACCCGTGGCCCGTGGTTGGTGGAGACCTACAGAACACCGGTAGGAGCAGAGTTGACACATCTCATGTAGAAGGAGAGGAGCTTTGGAACTTGACTATTGATGACGGGCTTATAGGGGACACTTCACCAGTTATCGATTACGAGAATAATTTGTACTTTAGCGCGGGACACATCATGGTGTCTATTGATTCTTCAGGAGAAAAAAGATGGGAGATGTTGACCGACGGTGAGGATTTAACTGCACCTGGATTGGCACCGGACGGTACGGTATATGTCGGTTCAAGAAGGGATCAAAAACTATACGCCTTAGATAGGGAGGACGGAAGTATTTTATGGGAATTCGATACATTAGGAGGCGTTACAACCCCTCCGGTAGTAAGTTCTGCAAATATTATATATTTCTCTTCTTACCTCGAAGATGATAGGTCGGCTCGGATATATGCAGTAAGGACTAATG
>JAFDTZ010000181.1 GCA_019594305.1 Thermoplasmata archaeon | reverse complement strand
GAATGCGGCGATTGTAGCTACATCGGTCCGGTTAAATATTCCGAAGAGCCGGCATTTCATCTTAATATCCCCATCATCTCGTGCCCCGAATGCGGTTCCAAGCCAACGTTGATCAGTGGTAAAGAGACCATCATACGAAATTTGACTGTTACGGAGGAAGACGATGAGTGAAGAATTCAACAAGTTTAAATTCAGAAACGAAAAGGTAGCTAAAGACATTATCGAACAGTTGAATAATCTTGAACTAGAACTATCGATAATGCACGTCTGCGGAACACATCAGGATACTCTTGTAAAGCACGGCCTCGAAGGTATGCTCAGAGATGTAGGTATACGTATTCTTCAAGGCCCGGGTTGTCCGGTCTGTGTAACTACTCCCAGAGAGGTAGAGGAGATACTCGCTCTTGCTAGAAACGGGATAACCGTTACCGCCTTCGGAGACATGATAAAGGTTCCCGGAGTTAACTCGTCACTTTACGAAGCTAGAAGTCAAGGCGCCGATGTGAGGATAGTTTACAGCGTTGACGATGCCGTTGATATAGCCGATAAAATAGAGAACGACGTAGTTTTCATGTCCGTTGGATTCGAAACGACTTCTCCGTCTACCGCCGCTGTTATCGCCAAAAGGCCTTCGGAAAATTTTTCCATCTTACCTTGTAATCGTGTCGTCCCGCCAGCACTGGAAGCTATACTTTCAATGGGAGAATTGAAGCTCGACGGCTTGATCGAACCCGGGCATGTGAGCACCATCATCGGCACGAAACCCTACGAACCACTTTCCGAGAGATACCACATACCACAGGTAGTCGCCGGATTCGAACCAGTCGACCTGTTGATGGCAGTACTGATGATCGCCCGCCAGGTAAAAAGCGGCAGGGCAGAGGTGGAGAACGAGTATACGCGGGTAGTTACGCCGGAAGGCAATCTAAAAGCATTAGAGTTATTAGATCAGGTATTCGTTCCCGTAGACGTTGAATGGCGTGGATTCCCGAAGATACCCGGCTCCGGTTACAAACTGAAGAAAGAATACGGATCCTACGATGCCCGCGATCGCTTCCCGGATATTTTAGAGCCCATCGCGGATATGGAATTCCACGAACCGGAGGGATGTCTATGCGGAGAAGTGCTCAGGGGTCTGATCGATTCCCGAGAATGCCCTATGTTCGGAACGGAGTGTACCCCGATGAATCCCATCGGTCCTTGCATGGTTAGCAGCGAGGGAAGCTGTAATATCGCATTTCGGTATCGATAAGGGAATCTATATTTCTTTAAAGTTTACCAAAAGGTAATTATATTTATAATTACCATCATCTACTAACTACGAAAGGGGATTTTATAATGAAATATGAAAAAATACTTGCGGTAAGTATTGCGGTTTTGCTAGTTCTGAGCAGCATGACTCTGGTTTCAGGGATACAGCTTTTGGAAGGAGTACATTCCGATAACATCCTAACTGGTCAAGGAACTCTTGAAGAACCATATATGATCTACGATGTCCACGATCTACAGAACATGAGTAATGATTTGAGTGCTCACTATGCGCTGGCTAACGATATCGATGCTGGTGTGACTAGTGGGTGGAACGATGGTGACGGTTTCGAGCCTGTGGGTACACTTTCTGATAGATTCATCGGCAGTTTGGAAGGAAATAACTATACTATTACCGATCTTTATATTAATCGTTCATCAACCTACCGCGTTGGTTTATTCGGATATATAGGTGATGGAGGAGAAGTTCGAAATCTAGGTATTGTTGATGCATATGTAAGAGGTGGAAATGATGTAGGTGCACTTGCAGGATATATTTTGTTTGGAAAGGTGCACAATTCATATGCAACAGGGATTGTATATGGAGACATTAGTGTTGGAGGTTTGATAGGTTCAAATAATGGCGGAGAGGTGTTATATTCTTATTCCAAAATTAACGTTAGCGGAGTTGAAGGAGTAGGTGGATTAGTTGGAAGGAATTGGCGGGGCGGTATATTGGAATACTCCTTTTCAACAGGGAACGTGAATGGAACTGAGGATGTAGGCGGACTCGTTGGAATTCACGGTGATGATTGGCATGGCGGGTCTTTATCGAATTGTTATTCAACCGGTAATGTTAGCGGAGACATTCGAGTTGGGGGTCTAATAGGATCTAACGGTGGTGGAGAAAGGGATGCCACGATAAAGAACTCGTATGCTGCCGGTAACGTAACTGGAAATAGTGATGTTGGTGGGCTCGTAGGAATTATGATGGATTCAGGTATAGTTGAGAACTCTTTCTATCATGAATATCTGCCTGAGTGTTCTGCAGAGTGGTATAACAGTGTATCCTTGAACGATGATGAATTCAATTCAATAAGTACTTTTGAGGCAGCGGGTTGGGATATCCAGATGGTAGAAACTGAAAGGGATTATCCTTACCTGTCATGGGAAGACGGAGAGGAAGGACCTATCTGGTTCATCAAGCAAAGTGAAACAACTTATGATCTGACCATTGAAGTCCAGGGAGACGGAATCACCGAACCAGAGGGGGGTACCCATACCTACTATGAACACGGCAAGATAGTTTTAGAGGCAGTCGAAGGCATATTCCTACATTGGTCTGGAGAAGTATATTCCGAACAACAATTCTTAGCTTTGACCATGGATGAAGATAAAAACGTGACAGCGAATTTTAAAGATATAGACTATGAGATATCTAACTGGGAACATCTCTATATGATCAGATTTAATTTAACTGGTGATTACACGTTAGTAGATAACCTAGATGAACACAGTGATTATTATGATGAATACGTAAATATTGAAGGCGGCTGGGAACCGATCGGAGATTTATATGATAATTTTGAGGGTACCTTAGATGGAAATGGTCATGTAATAAGTGATTTGTATTTAGAAACATCAGACGACCATAATCTAGGTCTTTTCAGTTATCTCGGTGAAAATTCTAATGTTACCAATCTAGGTATTGTAGATATTAATTTTAACATCTCAGGAATATCAAACGACATCGGAGGTATCGCGGGTCGTAATTATGGTACAATTTCAAACTG
>JAFDTZ010000030.1 GCA_019594305.1 Thermoplasmata archaeon | reverse complement strand
TGATCTTGCCATTAAGACTTCATTGAAAACTCTTAGAAAACATCCAAAAGTGTTGAAAGACCCTGAGCCTCAAGCCAAGGTTAAATCCATGGACGACTCTGCCATAACACTAGTGGTCAGACCATGGGTAAAGACGGATGATTACTGGGATGTGTTCTTCGATCTGCAGAAGGCATTGAAAGAGGCTTACGACGAAGCAGGATTGAATATACCCTACCCACAGATGGACGTGCATATGCACAAGTAAAGTTCATTGTTCGGACTGGCGTAAAAGGTGACGGGAAATGACCCGTCACCTACCAACCTATTTCTACCCATATGTGGATAAAGTTTAAGTATAACATCACTTTTAAGCGTTTCTATAGTGAATACAATGACCGGAACTACAACCAAAAAGATCGTGGTGATGAGTGGGAAGGGCGGGGTAGGAAAGAGCACCGTATCAGCTAATTTAGCTTATAATTTGTCTAAAAAAGGATATAAAGTAGGTGTATTTGACAGTGATTTTCATGGTCCTACCATACCCCGATTGATGGGAGTGAAGAATAGAATACTTGATACTATAGGTGATACCATACTTCCGGTGGAGGTCACACCCGATCTAAAGGTCATATCCATGGAATTTTTACTTCTGGATAATGACTCTCCATTGATATGGAGGGGGCCCATGAAGATGAACATTATCAATCAGTTCATTCAAAAGGTCGATTGGGGTGCTCTGGATTTTCTAGTGGTAGATCTACCTCCGGGAACGGGAGATGAGCCACTGAGTATAGCCCAAGAACTAAAGGATGTCGAAGGTGCGTTGATAGTCACCACACCACAAGAAGTTTCACTGGACGCTGTACGGAAATCCGTCAATTTCGCCAGGAAATTAGACATGAATATCCTCGGTGTTATAGAGAATATGAGCGACTTTAAATGCCCTCACTGCGGAGAAACGATCACCATGTTTGGAGTGGAAGGGGGAAGGAACATGTCGGAGGAATTGGGTGCACAGTATCTTGGAAGCATCCCATTGAACGCAGACATCGTCGTCAGCGGAGAGAAAGGATTACCCTTTTCAAATCAAGATAATACAAGTGCAGAGCTATTCGACGAGATAGTAGAAAAGCTACTGAACAAAATAGGTGATAAAAGATGAAAATAGCGATAACATCGATAGGAAAAGATTTGGAATCAAAGGTAGATCCCCGATTCGGACGGTGTCAATATTTCATCGTTCTGGATCCGGAAACCATAGAATTTACAGCACACGATAATTCCGGTGTAATGCAGAGAGGCGGAGCTGGTCCGATCGCGGTAAAGACACTCTCCGATATTGGAGCGGAAATAGTTATAACCGGTAACGTAGGACCCAATGCATTTGACGCCCTCAATTCTACTGGAATAAAGGCATTTATTGGAGCATCGGGTACTGTAAAAGAGGCTTTTGAGCAGTGGAAGAACGGAGAACTTGAGGAAACTGAGGGTGCTAGTGTAGCATCACATACCGGAGTAAAGTGATACAATGAAAGTTTGCATACCAACAATGGGAGATAAAGGACTAGACGAAAAGGTGGGCGCTCATTTCGGAAGAGTGCCTACCTACACAATAGTCGATACGGAGACTGAAGATGTTCAGGTAATTATGAACACTACAACCCACATGGGTGGAACCGGTTACGCACCGGACTTAATACACGAAAACGGAGCCAACGTAATGCTGTGCGACGGTCTCGGTAGAAAGGCGATCCAGATGTTTCAAGATAAAGGGATAATGGTTTATGTCGGTGCCACCGGAAAGGTCTCCGATGCTATCGACATGTGGAAAGCTGGAAAACTACAGGCAGCTACCAGTGAAACAGCCTGCCAGCAACACGCCTTTCAAGACGAAGGCCATGGCGACGGAGAACACCATCACTGCAAGGACTAAAATATGAAGATAGCAATAGCCAGTGGAAAGGGCGGAACCGGTAAGACGACGGTAGCTGTTAATCTAGCGCTGAGTCTTGAGGATTGCGTATTGGTTGACTGCGATGTTGAAGAACCGAACACAAATATATTTTTGAATTTGGAGTTGGGACTAGTTGAAGAATTGAATCTACCAGTGCCAAAAATAGATAAAGAAAAATGTACGCTCTGCGGTAAGTGTTCGGAATTCTGCCAGTACAACGCGTTGGTCACACTACCAAAAGAAGTTCTACTTTTCCCGGAACTCTGTCACGGTTGTGGTGGCTGTTCTCTGGTTTGTGATGACGGGGCCATAAGTGAAGAAAAGCGACCGATTGGTGTAATAAATAGAGGTGCAGGAAAAGGCATTATGTACTTCCAGGGGCTGCTAAACATCGGAGAACCCATGGCCACTCCACTCATAGCTGCCTTGAAGGATAAGATCGAAGACGATAAATTGGTAATATTTGATTCGCCACCCGGTTGTGCATGTTCTTTCATAGAAACAGTACGTGATTGTGATCATTGCCTATTGGTCACCGAACCAACGCCCTTCGGACTCTATGATCTGAAACTTGCTGTTGCAGTAGTTAGAGAATTAAAGATTCCGTGTTCCGTTATCATCAACAAAGACGGAGTCGGAGATGACAGAGTGGAGAGATACTGTGAAGAAGAAAGCATACCTATAGTTATGAGGATCCCATACGATACCGAGATAGCAAAATTGTATTCTCAAGGGAAACCTTTTGTGCTGAAGAAAAAGGAATGGCGAGACAAATTCAGAGAGATGCTGGAGGTGATTCAGATATGAAGCAGTTTACCGTTATCAGCGGAAAGGGTGGTACTGGTAAGACTACTGTCACCGCTGCTTTTGCCAGCCTGGCCGAGAACGCGATATTAGCGGACTGTGACGTTGATGCTCCGGATCTACATCTGTTGTTGAAGCCGACCATACATAAAAAAATACCTTTCTACGGTTTAAAACTGGCCAAGATGGACGAGGATAAATGTACATCCTGTGGTTTGTGTCGTGAGCATTGCATATTTAGAGCCATAAGTAGCGATTTTGAAATTATTAACGATAGATGCGAGGGGTGTGGTGTTTGCGAATATGTATGTCCGACCAGTGCCATCGAGCTTGTAGAACGAATATCCGGTTACGCTTACATATCGAACATGAGGTTCGGACCCATGGTCCACGCAGTGCTAAATACCGCAGAAGAGGCTTCGGGTATGCTAGTTTCTATGGTGAGAAACAACGCCAGGGACCTTGCGGAGAAGAATAAGGCTGAAACCGTCATCATCGACGGTCCACCGGGAACGGGATGTTCAGTGATCGCTTCCATAGTAGGTGTTGATCTGGTACTGATCGTCACCGAACCTACGCTGTCCGGTATAAGTGATATGAAGAGGGTACTTGCGGTAACGGAACATTTTGACATACCTGCGGTGGTGTGTGTGAACAAATATGATATAAATGTTGAAAATGCAGATGATATCGTGTCTTACTGTAAAACAATGGGTATAGATGTGATCGGTAAACTACCCTATGATGACGTTGCAACCCATTCCATGATCGCAGAGAAGACCGTAAACGAGTATTCGGACGGCGAACTCGCTAAGGGGATCTCTGAGATATGGAAGATACTAAATAAAAGATTGAAGGAGGTGAAATAAATGCCGAGAGGAGATGGAACCGGACCTGCCGGAGGCGGAAGGGGACAGGGAAGAGGTAATGCACCTGGACCCGGTGGTAACTGCCTATGTCCGAATTGTGGCAAAATAGTACCACACACACGCGGTAGGCCATGTGTTGAGACTGTTTGTCCTGAATGCGGGAATCTGATGGTTCGGGAGTAACTTAGTATACATATGTGCAATAAGTCTAAGTATTACATAACATATAGGTACTATTGTGATAACATGCCAAGAGGAGACGGAACAGGACCAGATGGCTATGGCCCCATGACCGGAAGAGCATTGGGTTACTGTGCGGGATATTCCAGTCCCGGGTTCACCAAAGGTAGAGGTATGGGAATGGGTCGCGGATACGGTAGAGGATTCGGACGAGGAGTTCGCGGGAGACGTTTTTGGGAACGCTCTGTTCCCCCGCGCCCGGTAATATACGATGATCCATACCATGAACTCAGGTACGAATATTCCAAGGAAGACGAATTAGAGGATCTAAAGCGGTATGGCGAGGACCTCAAAAAGGAACTGGAAAACATCGAGTCGAGGGTCAAAGAGCTATCTGAAAAGGAATAAGTAAAACCTTTTCCCCTTTTTTTATACTGAAAATTTGCGTAACCATTAAATATCTAAACTTAGTGTATCAGATGGTCATCAGGATTGTCTGTTGTAGATAATTGATAGACTTGATTTGCTAATTATAGTGGAACAGAGTTCCCCGCAGTCGCAAATTGTTTTCACAATTTGTCCTCAAGCGGAATAAAATTCCATTAAGTCGCAAATATTCGCAAGCTCATATTTGTCCTCCCGGGGAACATAGTTCCCCGCAGTCGCAAATTGTTTTCACAATTTGCTCCCGTAGTGTAGTCCGGCCAATCATCTCGGCCTCTCGAGCCGAGGACTCGGGTTCAAATCCCGGCGGGAGCACTTATCTTTTATAAGTGCGAGCAAGTGGAAAAATCCTGTTCGATTTTTGCAACGCGGGAGCATTAAGATTCCATTTTAATGCGATCCAGTGGAAAAATTATGTTTAATTTTTCTGACGCGGGAGCATTTACAATCTTTCTAGCGCAGTCTGAAAGTTGTAAAGAGGTGGACGGTAGTCCAGCGAATCTAAACTCTTTTTGAGCGGAGTGAGGAAAGATTTAGAAAGGAGGAATGCAAAGCATTCCTGCGTATTTTATACCTCGCTTTCCCCCTCTGGTGGCGGGGAGGGTGTATTATCAACGTTTTGCTCGTATGTATCTGCACCCTGTATATCCGCTTCGGGTGGGTAATCATGTGCTGGAGGCTCTTGCATTGCTTCAGAGGGGCTAGTTCCTCCTTTCTTTTTCATGAGTGCGACTATTATCACGACTATTACCACTATGACTACCAATAGTATCCACCAGTAATCTTCTAGTAAACCTAAACCGGAAGGTTCTCCATCATCCAGATCGTCTGGGTCATCGGTTTCATCTATCTCTTGGAACACTGCAGTGATGGTTTTATCTTCGTACATGTAAACGATCACCGTGTTCTCATCTCCGACAATGTCTCCTCCCCACTCTACGAACTCCCATCCTGGTGCAGAAACTGCGGTAAGGGTAACTTCAGATCCCTCTTCGTAGAGTTCTTGATGACTTACACTGCCTTCACCTTCTATGATTACGTTTAGGGTGTAAACAACCACTTCGCCCACTCTTACGTATATACTCTGGTCTCCAAGGTGGAAGTAATATAAACCGGTGCTTTCGAATGTATAGGTCTCATCTACCGAGACAGATTCTCCGGGGCCTAGGGTCCATTGTTCTATCAATATGTCTCCCATTTTCAGCTGGATAGTCCCTTGAGCAGCTCCTATGTTCTCGACGAAAGCAGTTATCTCAACAGTCAAAGGTACATTGCCCTCCGTTGGATCTACAACATAGTTAGTCACCCTAAAGATAACCTCCGATTCTTCAAATACCGCGGTTATCGTTTTGTTTTCATCCATTAGAACCTCTGCCGGAAGGTGTGAACCGGAGATATCTCCTCTCCACTCTACGAACTGCCAACCCGGATTCGGTGTAACTGTAAGTGTGACGATAGTGCCCTCAGGATAATTCAGTAAATCCGGGTCTATATTCACCGCACCCATGCCTTCCACGCTTATTATGAGTTCATACCTGTTTGCATCTTCCTCTACGAAGTGAGCTTTCAGTTGTTTGTCACTGTCCATGGTGGTGGAAATGATGTTATGTTGAGCTTCCCCCGGTGGATAGTCGCCCGTCCAGTGGTTGAATACCCAGCCTTCGTGAGGGAAGGCTTCTATCAATACGAATGTATCAACATCGTATTCATGCACACCCGCCGGAGGTTCGGTCCAACCATTACCAATCACATCTATAGTCAATGTGTAAACCTCGTCCTCTAAAACAGTAAGGACAGCTTGGTCGCTGAAACCATCATATGTACCGGTTACTGTCCAGGTTCCGGGGTTTTCAGAGTTATATTCATTGTATGTCCAATATCCTCCGGCACCTGAATCGATACTCCATGTGGTATCGTTGGTTACGTCTCCGATCTCATTATCATCTTCATCATAGGCGGTTGCGGTATATGATTGAGAGGCTCCAACATCTATACTTGCTTCCTGGGGTTCTATGATCATATAAGACACAGGTTTGGATTCAACTGTTAAAAAAGCGGTCCCGGATATCTCATCATAGGTGCCTGAAACCGCCCAATAACCTGCATTTTCCGAGTGATAGACGTTGTTATCCCAGTAACCGCCGGCGTTGCTATCAATGCTCCAATGGGTATCCGCTGTGACATCTTCTATTTCATTGCCGTACCCATCGTAAGCGACCGCGTTGTATTCTTGACTTTCTCCGGATGTTATAGTCGATTCCTGCGGTGATATCTCGATACTAAATACTTCACCTGGTTCAACTATCAGTGTTGCTGTATCTACAGCGCCATCGTAGGTGCCCGTAACCGTCCATGTACCAGCGTACTGTGAATGATATGTGTAGGCACCCACCCAGTGACCGCCTGCCTCGTCATCTATGCTGTAAGTGGGAATGACCTCGCCTATCTCGTTTTCGAACTCATCGTAAGCTGTGGTCAAGTATGCAATAGCTTCTCCGGCGTCGATGGTGGCTTCCTTTGGTGAGATCACGATACTGTGTGCATCACCGGCTGATACTCTCAAAGTGGCATTATCTGTCAATCCTTCGTAATCCCCAGTCACTACCCAGTCGCTAGCGTACTCCGAATGGTACACATTCCCGACCCAATAGCCCCCTGCACCGCCTTCTATGGACCATGTGGTTTCATCGGTTACGTCTCCTTTCTCGCCGCCGTATTCATCGTAGGCCATGGCAGTGTACTCTATGTGATCGCCTGCGATGATCGCCTCGAAGTCTGGTGATATTACGATGTAACTTATCTCAAATTCTATGGTGAAGACCACAGTATCCATAGCAGAATTACCTGCGTTATCATATGCTCTTACATCCACCGTGTGTTCACCTTCGGCCAAATCAGTGAATTGATGGAAAGTGTCATCACCCTTGTTTATCCATACGCCTTCGTCTATACGGATTTCGTAGTAGTCTATTCCTGAAATATCATCTTCCCCGGTCCATTCTACCACAACCTCAGGTATTGATATTACTTCACCATCTTCCGGAGCTGTTATATTGACAGTGGGAGGAGTTACATCGACCATGAAGGTAACATTATCATATGCATAGTTACCTGCGTGGTCGTAAGCGATTAATTCGACAAAGTGGAGTCCGTCGAATAAATCGGTGAAAAGATGCGATTCGTCAAGACCTTTGTCGATCCAGTCTCCTTCGTTTATCCTGATCTCGTAGTGATCTATACCGGAGATATCATCGCTGCCATCCCACTCGACGGTAACCTCCGTCGAACCAAATATCTCCCCTTCATCAGGAGATGTGATGCTGACCGTCGGGTCAGAAACATCCACAACGAAGGTTACGGAATCAACGGCTGAGTTATCGGCATTGTCCGTTGCCCTAACATCTACCGTGTGACTACCTTCATCTAGGTTGGTGAATTCATGTGTCGTTTGGAGTCCTTTGTGGATCCATTCGCCTCCATCGATCCGTATCTCGTAATAATCTATACCGGATGTATCATCGCTTCCGGTCCATTCCACCGTCACATTGACTGAAGGGATGGCTTCTCCGTCCGACGGTGATGTGATATCGACAGACGGAGCGGTTACATCTACGGTGAACGTAACTTCATCCGTATAGGTGTTGTTGGCGAAATCGAAGGCTCTCACGTACACCGTATGCACACCATCTGCTAGTCCTTCCAAAATATATTCAGTGTCATTTCCAACGTTCATCCAGTCTTCATCGTTCAATCGTATCTCGTAGTGGGATATTCCGGTTTCATGGTCGCTACCGACCCACTGAACGGTGATATCGGAGACGTTGAAAATTTGACCTTCATCTGGTGAGGTTATTGTGACTGTAGGCGGGGTTATATCAACTGTGAAGGTAACACTGTCAGTCGCATTGTTTCCTGCATTGTCGGTCACCCTAACGTCAACGGTGTGGTCACCTTCCTCCAGATCGGTGAACTGGTGAGATGTATTCAGACCTATGTTGATCCATTCACCCTCGTTGATCCTTATCTCATAGTAGTCTATGCCTGAACCGTCATCGCTACCGACCCACTCTACGGTTATGTTGACTGAAGATATTACTTCTCCGTGGTTTGGTGAGACGATGTCGATAAGGGGGTCGGTCAAATCTACTATGAAGGTAACGTTGTCCACCGCTCTGTTGTTGGCATGGTCGAAGGCTCTTACATCTACGGTATGCTCCCCGTCTGTTAATCCTTCGAAAATGTACTCGGTATCCGTTCCCACGTTATCCCATTCTCCTTCATTCAGTCGTATCTCGTAATGGGTTATCCCGGAACCCATGTCGCTACCCGTCCATTCCACCGTAACGTTACCGGTAGAAAATACATCACCATCGCCTGGAGATATTATCTCTACGTTGGGATCGGTGACATCTACGGTGAATGTAACGTTGTCAGTTGCGTTGTTACCTGCGTTGTCGGTAACTCTAACATATACGGTATGAATTCCTTCCTCCAGATCGGTGAATAGATGAGTTGTGTTTAGGGCCTTGTATATCCAATCTTCTTCTCCTATTTTTACCTCGTAGTAGTCTATACCGGATACATCATCACTTCCGCTCCACTCCACCGTCACATTTGTAGATGAAAAGGCTTCTCCGTCGGATGGTGAGGTTATTTCTACGTGGGGTTCGGTTAAATCCACTATGAATTTTACCGTGTCCAATGCAGAATTGTTAGCAGTATCGTATACTTTTACATCGACGGTATATTCACCTTCTTCCAAACCGCTAAACTGATGCGTAGTATTCTCCCCTTTATCTATCCATTCTCCCCCCTCGATCCGTATACTATAATTCATCGTTCCTGACCCATTAGTACCACCCAGCCATTCCACAGTAACCTCGGCTGACGCAAATACTTGCCCGTCGTATGGCGATGTTATACCCACCGCTACAGGTTGATACCACAACAGAGGATAAGTTGCATTTTCTATCATCCACCAGGTGTCGGTGAAGTCCCAGGCCTCATCTGTAAAAGTGATCTGCGTTTTCATCTCAGTGGTGTTCTTACCGGTTCCCATCAAACTTTCAGTTTGACCCGATGTTTGATTGTCCCAGAAATTTGCTATATCCGCGTATCCGCCGGAGGGGTCTCTACTGCCCACCAATCCGCCTACGTTAGAATCACCTGATACGTATCCCGTAGAGTAAGAATATTCCAGTGGTGCACGATCGTGTCGTCCTATCAATCCGCCGATTGTACTGGATCCGTGCACATCACCCCGTGCATACGAATTGGATACGGTACAAACATCATTGAATCCGATCAGTCCGCCGGTCCAAGTACTGCCATATACATCTACATCTGCGTAAGAATGTTCTACAGTTCCCATCCAGGTTCTTCCGATTAAACCTCCAACGTTGGATATTCCGTTCACAACCCCGGTTACATATGATCGTGAGATGGTACTGTATTCTGTATAACCCGCGATACCGCCGGTATATCCTCCGCCTTGTATCTCCACATCCACGAGTCCAACATCTTTGATCTCCGCGTATTCGGTCACCCCGAATAAACCTATATGATCACTTGTTCGATTGATGTAGAGTCCTGTGATCTTGTGTCCGTCACCGTCTAAGCTTCCGTTAAACCGGTCTTCAAACGTACCTACCGGTAAAAAGCCTGCATCGTCGTTCCAGAATCTTGTTTCACTGCCATCGATATCGTTAACGATCAGATAATGTGCGGTGATATCGTCCTTCATGTTCTGTAAGTCATAAACATCGTAGATCAGATACGGGTCTTCAGGAGTCCCTTCGCCGGTTGGAAGGGGCTGCCACCACAGTAAAGGATAGGTCATACCCTCGATCATCTTCCAGATGTCTTCAAAGTTCCAACCCGCATCGGTAAAAGTGCTTTGAGTCTGCATCTCTGCAGTGGTCTTGGGTTCTCCTTTACCGGTATCGCTTCGACCGGAGGTTTCCTGGTCGTAAAAGCTGTTGGCCACTACACCGTTGCTCCATCCTACAAGACCTCCTAGAGCGCCGCTTCCGCTAACAAATCCGGTGGAATATGAATCGTATATATCACCGCCTAGATTGAGCCCCACAAGGCCACCTACCTGGATCTCTCCTGTAACGTTAGCTAAACTGTAGGAGTTATCGATGGTACCTGTGTTTTGACCTACAAAACCTCCCGCATCGTAATCGATGCCTTTTACATCTCCTGCTGAAAATGACTCCGATATCGTTCCTTGGTTGATCCCGACGAGTCCTCCTGAACGAGCCTTTCCGTCCACGTGTACCGTGCTGTAAGAAACAGATACGGATCCTATATTGTCTCCGATGAGGCCGCCGACGTAGTCTCCGGTACCATGAACGAACCCGGTAGTATGCGTGTTGTTCACTACGCCTCTGTTGAGTCCGGCAAGTCCTCCTGTAGTGGCATTTCCCTTCACATAGAGTTCTGTCAGACCCACATCAAAAACGGAACCCGTGTCTCCAATATTACCGAAAAGACCGATATGTGTAGTCTCCGGACGATCGATATATAACAGATGTATCGTATGATCATTTCCGTCAAAATTCCCCACGAATGGATCCCCACTTGTTCCCAAAGGCACAAAACCCTGGCCAGAGTTTAAAGCAGTACCCCACATCTGTGCGGGGTCGATTATATCTGATAAGACGATATTGTCTTCTAATGTATAATCCGCAGTCAGATCCACGGCCATCAACTGCAGCTGGTGGTTGTTTCTTATCTCTGTGGACCATTCCGACTGTAAGAACGGACGGGTTTCACCATCTATCATCCACCACGTATCGATGAAGTTCCAACCAGCACCGGTGAAAGTACTCTCGGTCATCATCTCCGCCGTAGTTTTCGGTTCACCTTTGCCGGTGTCTGAATGGCCGGTTGTTTCTTGGTCATAGAAGCTATCAAACACCTCACCATCACCATAATCATTATCTCCAACTAGCCCGCCTTCCCATGTTTCCCCTGTTCCACCACCGGTCACGTTTCCAGTTGCATAGGAATTGGTGACTACGCCTGTGTTTTGCCCCACAAGTCCGCCGACGCGACGGAAGGGTCCCGTAACCTCTCCGGTGGCGTAAGAGTAGTTAACGTAGCCGGAATTGATACCGGCTAGACCGCCAACTGCCTGAGATGAATCACCTATGGTTGAATTGATACTCCCGGTGGCATAGGAATATGATATGGAGCCTCCTGCATTGTATCCTGCCAGGCCGCCTAAATAAGAACTCCCGTTGACGTTACCGGTTGCATATGAATCCTCGATAACACCAGCGTTTCGGCCCACGAGCCCACCCATTGAATTCCCCTCACCGCTCACGTTACCTGTAGAGAAGCTATTTAACACCATGCCATTTGCGTTTTGTCCCATCAATCCCCCGCCGGTATTATCTGCAGTCACCATGACCTCTGCGTGGGAGTTAGATACCGTAGTGAATGAGTTCCACCCCATGAGTCCACCTACACGAAAACCAAGACCGGTCAAGACTCCAGACGCAGAGCAGTTTGAAACTGTCCCACCAGGCGTATGAAAACCACCACTCATTCCGACGAGTCCACCTACATAATTGTTACCTGTGACATTTACATCAACCAAGGATACATTAGAAACATATCCACCTTCATCCATGTGACTGAAGAGTCCAACACCGCTAACATCAGGGCGATATATGAACAAACCTGTAATGGTATATCCCCTCCCATCGAATGTACCGTCGAACTGATTTTCCCCGTCACCTATAGGTTCGAAACCACGGTACACACCCTCGGTTTCGTTCCAGTTCCACTCACTCGTCTCACCGGCATCGATATCGTTAGCCAGCGCATAGTGAGCACTCAAATCACTGCTTATGTTCTGCAGATCATCCACACAGTGGATCATATACGGATCTCCGGGACTTCCGTCACCTAACGAGTCATTGCCAGGCGTAGGTACTGGTACATCGTCAGGTCGTGCGAGTACGGTTCCGAGATTGAAGACTCCCACAAATAGCATTGAGATAACGGCACATACCAAAATTCTGTTTTTTACGGATTTCATGATGCATCACATCTGATTGTAGCTTAACTGGACATTTCAGGCATAATAAACTTTCGGTCTTTAAGGTGAATTTTGCGGTATAATAAGGAAATATCGAGCTAGTAATTTGCAAATCAATGATCAAGATGATTTTATCCTGTATCTATACCAAAGTAACAAGAATGTGGGCGAGACAAATACCGAAGCTAGGAAGGCGAAGAAAATGCTGATAGCACTTACCTGCCCGAACTGTGCTAGCGGTGGTATGATCGCTAAAGATAGGATACCGAAGCCGACGATGGTCGTGGTTGCGGAGCCGAACAAGGCACTTCCAGTATGACTGGTTGCCACACATAACGCGCACTCGGGCTTATCTATCCTCTCGGCCTCTTCTATGAATCTCTGGGTGATATGTATGCTGTAATCTATCCCAAGTCCTACGGTTATCGCCGCTATGGTAACGGTGACAGGATTTAATGGAATGTTCAGGAAATACATGGTTCCAAAGGTCCAGCTGATTACGAATACTAGGGGTAATATGGTGATACCTCCGAGGGCCAGGCCTTTCCCGAGATAGTAGTAAAGGATGGTCAGTATGATCAAAGCGATCAGGAACGTGATGAGGAGAGTCTCTATCTGACCCTGGTTGATAGATTGGAATGTGGAATAGCTAACTATGGGACCGCCGGTCACAAGAACTCTTTCCAGGTCTTCCTCATTCATTGTTTGAGAGGCGGATATAATATCATTTTCTATCTCTCTCACTCTTTTCCCATCCATAGCATCCACCGGGATCCTGATAACCAATCCATCGTACCCTTCTCCGTCATGATTCAGAACCCTAACGACCTCTTGGGGGGCATACTCGAACAGCCCATCATAGATGGAGATCACATTGGCAGGCGTAATACTGTCGGCATCATCGATGTTTGCAGCCCATATATCGGCAAATGAACTGTTGTAGTTAGGGGAATTTTCGTTGACCATCGAAATGGCCAGCTGGTATGGCGATTCCGGTGTTCTAGCCGATACCACATATTCGCTCTCCATGGCCTCGGATTGAACTACTTCGATCTTCCTAAAGACTTCGGGTTGTGTTATATCACCTTCAACCAGTATGAACACAGTTTCCTGGCTGAAGTTGAAGTCCTCCATGAATATATTGAAGGTTTCCGTTACCTCGAGGTCCGAAGGTAAAAAATCCCTAAAGTCGTACCTTGCCTCCAACTGCATTCCGCCGTAAACCGCTGCCGAAGTGATCAATAAAACCACTATCAGTACAGGAACGGGAGTTCTAGCAGCTATGGCACCAAGGCCGAGGCCGTTATTCACACATTTAACGTCGGATTTACAGAAACTCTCCGGTTCTCCTATCTTCGCCCAGAATTTCTTGCTGAGGCTTTTCTTGTCTTTCTCTTCTTTGAATTTTATCAGAGGTTTACCTTTTCTCTCTCTTCGACGGTCGATGATAGTCTTTGAAGCCGGGAAGAAAGTAAGCATTAGGATGAAGGCACTTAAAATCCCTACCGAACACAGTATACCGAAATCCCTTATGGCGGATATATTTGAGCTTACGTTGCTCATGAACCCGACTATGGTCGTTATCGTAGTGAGCATGATAGCAAAGCCCACCGTTGCTCCGGCTAGCATGATCGCATCGCCGACCTGCTTACCCTCCTTCAATTCTTCACGATATCTCGAAGTATAATGTATTCCGTAGTCTATACCCAGACCGATGATAAGGACAGGAACTGTAGTCATCATGGGATTTCCAAGGTTGAGACCCAATAATACACCGATCCCGTACACCCATACTACAGCTATAACTAGAGCTATTAGATTCAAAACAGTGTCTGTAACGTTACGGTACATAAAGGCCAGAACAACTATGACGAAGATGAAAGCGATGGGCATAAGTATGCCAATATTTCGCCCCGACGCTTCATTTATCTCTTCCCTTATCAAGGCATCCCCGAGTATCCGTAATTCCAATCCCTCACTATCTATCTCCTTTGCCATCTGTTGTACTTCTCTCTCGGCCTCCAGGGCGGCTTTATCTGATATATCATTTTGTATAGAGATACCCATTATCGACTTGCTCGCTGTTTGAGTTTCCGGGTCGTAATCGTTGGAGAGTAAAAATCCCAAAATATCTTCCAGTGGAAATATAATGGATATGAAAGGGTCTTGGTAAAACTCACTGAGCATCTCCGGTTCATAAGGTTCGAATTCAAGTTCTATCAGGAAGGGTAATGTAGAGACATCTATAGACAGTTCCCCTCCTTCCAATATGGTTCTCATTTCACTATGTGATAATGTGAATACCTTTCCCATCAATTCCTGTTGGATCGAGTTAGAATCGTTTCCGGGAGGTTGATCGAATCCTTCACCCGCCTGCATCAATCCCCGGATAAATCTCGTCTGAGCTATCAACCTTGCCGGAGATGAGATACCGCCCGGATTTTCAGGTGAACCGGAGATCAGGGACGATGCCCCAGGGGAATTCGATATTTTCTCACCCATCTCCAGTTGAGCCATGAGAGATCCTCTGTTTAATACGTTCTCATCCGCTATGAAAATAACGCTAAGCTGGCCTTCCTCACTCCCGTATCTTTCGTTTATCATCCTGTTTGCCAAGGCGACTTTGGTATCCGGTTGAAAGTCGTCCTCGCCCACATCCATCTCCATCTGTGCCGCAAAGAATGATAAGAAGAGAGTGATGGCGATCAAGACCACGATGAATGATTTCGGCCTTTTAGAAACCTTTTTTTCGTAACGTCCTATGATATTCATAGTTGAACACGACGGGCTATTTAACTAGACTCCGATATATAAGTTTCTACCGATGACTTATCTCCTTACATATAAGGTCGAGTAAAGATGCCATGGAGAGTATATCTTGGTGGTTGTGTTCGATGATGGGGATAAGCGGCCCTGGGTTCCCTTTCTTAAGATATAGCTCATAATAATTCGGCACCATGGCGCTTGCAAGATCGTTCTCTCGTTGTATCCCCAATATATGTTTCTCCACCGTTCCCAGGCGATGATTTGGTAGGCAGCCCTTCCATACACGACGAGACATATGGAGTAGGTCCAGGTGAGGTAAGTTTAAGTCACCTTCCATACCTAATACCGATAACCTATCTCGGATGAATCTTGAATCGAAGCTCCGACCGTTAAAGCTGACCAGGCATCGGCAGCGCTCCAGTTCATCAATGAATGCCTTTAGGATCCCCCTCTCTTCCGACAGGTTTCTTGCCAGGTACTGAGTGATGTTGAAGTATCCGTTTTCATACCTTCCCACGCCTATAAGGAATACCGGTTTGTACTTCAATCCCATGGTCTCTATATCGAAGAAGAGGATATCTTCGGGCTTTAAAAACCCCAATAAAGAATAACATAAAGGATGATTATTACTATGCTGTCTCTCTACCCTACATAATAAAGATCTGAAATCAGACGATTCGATGGCTCTTACCAGGGGTCGGGCGTCCGTATATCCGGCCTCACAAAGACCGTTTAGATCACAGAGACCGTCCGCCCGAAGCTTTTCAGCTGTTTTCTTACCGATACCACGTATCAATCGAAGGTCCTCAAGTACCGCTTCCCTGGTCTGCGACTCATGAGGTAGTTGAAGTGATATCTGCGTGTTGTTGATTATTCGATAGGCATTCCCCAACGTGGTATCGATACTTTGACCCTTTATAACCTCTTCAACAGTACATCCCTTGTACTTTTTCAATAGCCTCCATTTACGCTTCTCGGAACTGTATATCCTGGGATCGTACCGCATACATTCAATAATAAGTGAAACCGAGTGAAATATTTATCGGTTGCCAGTTCTTCTTTTTAACGTATTTACCACTTTAGTAGGTTCACGAACAGCTTTAAAGGTCACCTTTGTCTCACCTATCACACCGATATTGATGTCACCGTAACCGAACAATTCACCCCAAAGGTCACGTTCCATATCCACGGACTCGATTTTTCTTAGGGGCAAACTACTTTTCTTAAAGCCTACATGGAAATTATAAACCGAGTATACTTTTTTATTGGTTATATAATATCTAGAGCCGAACCTATCTAAGACGATAACGATTAAAGATATGATAAAGATGAAGAAAAACACAGAAAAGATCGAGCTGAGCAAAAACCAGATAAAAACAAAAATCATCCATATATAGTAGCTCTTCCAACTACGATAAGAACTCCATATGATTTTTTCATCTGACCTCGATTTCATATATACACCGAAAAGTAATAGCCGTACATAATAATTAACCTTTCTGAATCAGTCAAAGAATTCTGCCGGAAGTATCTCGGTATCTTCCTCGATTTCAAATAGGTCTTCATCGTCGCTTATTTCTGTTTCCTCCCTCCTCATCATAAACAACGCAAATGCGAGAATGCCGGATATTACGATGGACACCGAGGCGATTATCAGAAGCCATTCGTATCTTCTGGAGGTAGGCTCAAGTGTGATCTCCCCCATATCATACTCTTCTCCCGCGTTTGCCGTTACATGCACCCTCTTTCCATCATAACCCTCCTTTTGAAATGTAACTGTATTGGTCCCACCACGTCCGTCAACGGTGAAAAATCCTTCATGGTCGGTTGAACTTCGGGCTTCTTCACCCACTGAGACCTCTACACCACCCATAGGCGCCCCTTGGTTGTCAACCACCCGTCCTTTCAAAATACAGGCGTCTGTAGTGTTGAAAGTCCATAAGTATGACTCCAACTCATTTCCTGCCAAGTCGGTACCTTCTACGAACACATTATATGTGCGATCATATTCCACAGTATCTATCGGTCTCGTAACAGCGGTGGTATTATCTATCCATTCCACATAATCGAACGGAATTTCAAATGAGCTTACGATCAACGTATCTCTGTCCATGGGTTCGGAGAATTCGATATACACTTCAAAATCTATGGGAATTTCGTTTCCCACCGGTCTATGAGATACAATTTCGGGAGGTGTGAAATCGACAAAGACGTTTATCCAACGTGTAACATTGTTACCCGCCCTATCGTAAACACGCACCCAAACACGATGTTTTCCTTCTTGAACATCAATAAATTCGTAACTGGTGTTATCGCCTACATCCCACCACGTTTCATTGTTCAACCTGACTTGAGAATAATCTACACCGCTGTTGGTATCGGAGCAATACCACGACACTTCAAATCCTGGTTGATTTGTGTGTGTGTTATTCGCAGGTGTAAAAAAAGCTAAATTAGGGGGGGTGCCATCCGGTTCTCCGGAGACGATATCTGTTACTATACTTTCCCCTACAGAGTTGAAAGCCGATACTCGATAATAATAAACCTCTTCGTTATTCAGACCGGTATCCAAATAATATCTACTGGATGCTCCTTCTACATCTTGCACTATTCTCAGGTTATCGGAGGTATTACCTCTATATATCCTGTAGCCGATAATATCTGAGCCGCCATCGCCTATCGGTATATCCCAGTTCAGCCCAAGCTTTCCACTACCTGTCTCTATATTCAGATTGGTTGCCGGATAAGGAGGTACAGGCATGAAAGGCTCTACCAGCGGATAATAATCGTAAGAATCGCTACCGGCGATTTTGTAAGGTTCATCAACTATTCCATCACCATCTTCATCCGGTTGGGTCCAATCTCTCCAGTAGTTACCGTATCCCTCCGATGAGTTCCAGTTATTCTCTCCTGTGCTATCCCTTGCCTGTATATGAGAAGGACTGTATTGGTCTTTGGCTCTATTGTTATAAAGGAAAGCATTCGAATGTAATAAATTATTGTTCGACCCGGATTCGATGATGATCCCCGCCGCCATATTTTTTAATATCAGGTTATTGGTTATCGTGTTATAAGAAGCCGAATTGATAGTCATACCGCACCCCGACAGTTTGTTCCCATCTATTAAATTCGAATCCGAACCATGACCTAGAACTAAACCGGTTTCTACATTGTTAGATAAAGTGTTATGTAGAACAGTAGAATCACTGGTTTGGAGCATATTTATACCCCCTTGATTATCATTCAGTATATTATTTGTTAAAGTTATACTTTCACTCGACCTTATGGAAATACCTATTTTACCGGGATTTTGTGATACTCTATTATGGTGTATATCTATTTCCGACGAGTATCCGATAATGATAGTGGAACCGCTCAAACGAAGTCCTTCCACCTTCATGGAAGTTACATTTCCGAGTATGACCTGTCCGGCATCCGAGGGGATGGCTAAACCTCCTCCATGGGTGTTGCTGTAATAGTATATCGGTTTTCCATCGATGGTATTGTTCTTCGGGATATCTTGCTCTGCGTACGTATCTATGGTTCCTAAAAGGCTAAATCCCCTATAAGAAAAATCGTTATCATAAAATGAATTGTGAGGTGAGTTGATGAGATTTAGTCCTCCGGTGTTATCGAAACCGTTTTCAGATACCGTGTTGTACATCGAGTTCTTCATTTCTATACCATAGTACGTATTATCGCTTATGGTATTCACGTGGATACGATTTGAATCTGAGTTTGCGAGTAATATACCGAACCGACTGTTATAACATCTGTTATTCACGATTTTTACATTCCGGGCATTATGTAAAGTAACAGCCGCCCCCGGATTCCAACCATCCACACTCCAAGAAACATTGTGAAGCTGAGAATCCTTCAGGAGTATATGTAAAGTAGTATTGCCTATATGTACTGCACTTCCCTTGCCCCCTGCATCTATATTATAATTTTCAATTACAAAAGGTTCACCTTCCGAGCCATCACCCCTCCAGCCCTCTTCATTTGCCAATGCGATCAATTGGGTATCATTGGTTATGCGTATCACCTCCCGTGAGATAGAGCCGAATGCCGTGTTCACCGTATTAACTTCACCTATGGTTTCACTATGAATACTAATATTACTTGGAAGAAGACCCCACAATAGGAGCAGGATTATTATGCTGAGTACCTCTCTACGGCTTATCCTGGTCATAATATATTAAAAAAGGTGTTGAAGTGTTTAATATAACTTTCGGAAATTTCGGGTGTGGGACAGAATTAGTCAATATAGGTTGAATAGATTGTGCCAGAGGTTTTGACAAGAGAGGGCGTTGTCTATCCTGTCTTGTCTTCTTTGTGCAATCTCCCACCCAAATAATCTTTTGTCAGCG
>JAFDTZ010000073.1 GCA_019594305.1 Thermoplasmata archaeon | reverse complement strand
TTCGGGCGTATCTCCGGTTACCGTGTACTCGCATCCTTTTTTGTTAATATTGTTTTAGTCGGCACTTTTTTAATTGCGATGATGGTGGGCACAGGTCATTATCTTAATATGGACCCTGGAGTGATGATACTTTTATTTTTAACCTTGCTTTCTATTTCCGGGATCGGTTACATCATGGGCGGTCTAGCTTTGATCTTTAAAAAGGTACAGGCAACATTGAATGTATTTCAATTTCTTTTTATCGTACTGCTAATGATGCCGGCAGCTATGGATGAACACATAATATTGTACATACTACCCGTGTCCTGGGGCAGTGCTCTTATAAACAATGTGATGGTTTCTGGAACGCCGTTCCTTTCACTTTCCCCTTGGTCGGTGTTGATACTTGTTATCAACTCCCTTGCATACTTTGCCGTAGGATACATGATATTCGGATACCTAGAGAAGGTAGCTAAGAAAAAGGGTTTATTAGGGCACTATTGAGTATATGAAATAATAATTTCATTGAATTTTGTAAATGTGTAAAAAATCCATTTCGCATGAACGGTGCTATCCGTAAATATTAAATATGCCTGATGTGATTGATTCTGGAGAAACTCAATACAAGAGGGAATAAACATGAAGATAAAAGAAAACACGAAACTGCTATCCTTATTTCTGGCGGTGCTACTGATAATCTCGGCCTCATCAGTAGTAATGCTTGTCAGCGGAGAAGCAGAAAAAGGGATAATGCTAGTATCCTTTGAAACGCAAGAAGATCTTAATCGAATAGACTCGGTTGTACAAGATATAATTCAGATATATCCAAACCGTGTTCTGGTTTCGATAAGTGAGAACGAACGAGATGAGCTCATCAATACAGGGTTCTCAGTTCAGGACATTCCAAATAGAACTGTACTTTCAGTAAAGGAATACACCTTCGATATAAACGAAGGATATCCTGACTTCCCTGATGAGCTGTTAATAGATGAATACGAACCTGGAACCTCAGGCATTTACCTAGTTCATACACTAGGGCCAGTTCACTCGAGCTGGAGACAATCTATGCTTGAAATGGGGGTTGAGGTGATCAACTACGTGCCGAACTATGCATATGAGGTTCGCATGACACCTGATCTCGCAGCCGAAGTAGAGGATCTGTACTTCGTTGATTGGGTAGGTATATATCAACCGGGATTCAAGTTGGCTGGAGACATCCAACCCGGATTGGTTGAAATGATTCTTCTATCTGATTCGGGAGAAAACACTATTTCAGCCATCGATGAGAAAGCTACTATACTTATCTACAACCAAAGACCCTTCGGTAGTGCGATTCTATTATATGCCGAAGATGTGGAATCTTTAGTTGACATCGCTAATCTCAACGACGTATACTACATAAGTAACTACATTGAACCACAACTGCATGATGAGATGGCAACCCAGATAATCGGCGGCGGGTGTTGGATGCTGGACAACGATGACAACCCTAACACACCT
This sequence comes from Thermoplasmata archaeon, assembly GCA_019594305.1. Lineage (GTDB taxonomy): Archaea > Thermoplasmatota > Thermoplasmata > Halarchaeoplasmatales > Halarchaeoplasmataceae > Haladaptatiplasma. Next base: position 9,536 of record JAFDTZ010000073.1, on the reverse strand, counting down.
TACAGGCAATATGGATTGAGATTCGGATCCCACGTCAACCAATATCTAGGTTTATCAGGTGAGGGCGTTGTCATTGCCCTAGCGGATACCGGATTAGGCGATGGTACCGTGGGCAATGCAGGGCACATTGACTTCACAGGTCGTGTCATCGGCGGCTATGGTTTTGGAGATGACCCAAGCTATTGGGCTGATGGACACGGTCATGGTACTCACGTAACAGGTTCAGCCGCAGGTAATACTTTTGGCGGAACTAGAGAAACGATGGACTTTGCCCCATATTACAAAGCACAAGGTTTGGCCCATGAGTCTGATATATTTGCTGTTAAGATATTCTCTGATGCAGGAGCACCCATAATGGGTAACCAGTATTACGAGATAGTTCAAATACCTAAGCAATACGCCAACGCTTATGTTCATTCCAATTCGTGGGGTGGCTCCGGAAACGGTAGATATACACAATCTTCATCAGAGTACGACATGGCTGTTAGGGATGCTAACAATAATACAGCAGAAAACGAGCCCATGGTAATCACCACATCGGCCGGTAATGATGGCCCAGGTGATACCACTATCGGATCTCCGGCAACGGGAAAGAACGTCATATCGATAGGAGCTACACAGAATTACAATCTAGACGCGGGTGTTTTCAATCCCGATAATGTGGTAGGGTTCAGCTCACGAGGTTGGACGATCGACAATCGTGTGAAACCGGATGTTATGGCTCCCGGACAAGGAATTATGTCTACAATGCCAGACGGTGGTTATGCAACGATGGGCGGCACCTCCATGTCTAATCCTGCGGTGGCAGGTGCGGCGGCATTAATAGTCGAATGGTATGAAGATATCTATGGTATAAGACCTAGCCCGGCTATGGTCAAGGCCATGTTGATAAATTCCGCATATGATATGGACGATGAAAATGGAAACACCGGGCCCATACCCAACCGAGACGAAGGCTGGGGCATGGTGTTCTTACCTGCATTGATGGATGCAAGAGCAGATTTCATGCTGGTCGACGAGATTGAGTTGATAGAGACCGGTGAAGTTCACGAATACACCATATCATGGGATGATGATTTAGTCCCATTGAAGATTTCCTTGGCATGGACGGATATGTATGCACTTCACGGCGATGAGTGGACTCTAAAGAACAACCTTGACCTAGAGATTATTGCACCAGACGGAGAAACGTATTATCGCGGTAACGCCTTCCCTATGGATGAGAACAACAACAGTGCTAGTTCCTTCACCGCACCTAATACCGTTTCGATGCCCATCTTCGATATGAACGAGGACGGATGGGACGATGTGAACAATGTACTGAACGTGTACATCCATCCTGATGACTTTGTGTCTGGTGAATACACCGTACGTGTTATCGGTACGAACGTACCCGAGGACGCTAACAACGACGGTGATGCGAACCAAGATTACGCACTATTCATGAGCAATGCTATAGATCCCGTGGGAAGGCCGGAATTAGAATTGACCTACCCCGTAGGCGGTGAGGAATGGACCTATGATGATTGGGTCACAATAACCTGGGACAGCGTAGAAGGAGACAACCCCATAGACACGGTAGACCTGATGTACACGCTCGACGAAGGCATCAGCTGGAACGACATAGCTCTAGGGATACCAGATGATGGATCATTCCTTTGGCAAGTGGACGATCAACCTGCAAATACAGCTCGTGTAAGAGCTATAGTTTACGACGACACCGGTTTAACCCGTAAGCATACTAGTGGAATATTAGATATCTTTGGCACACCTCCGGCATCCCCGAATAATCTCGGTGTTGAACACTACCTCGGAGTAACCGAGGAAGTGGTTGACGACTTCCAAGATGGAGATTACACGTCCAATCCTGAATGGACAGAATACTCCGGAGATTGGGCAGTTGAACAGGAAGACGGGTACTTCTGGCTGGAAGGCAAAGGTAGTATATCCACGCCATATGAAACCGACGGATATGGTAGATGGGAATGGGATTTCCAATTTTCACGTGTGGACATGGTTGGAAACGCATTCCAAGTCATGAGGTTCTTCTTTATACAAGATATAGCAGATCCCGGTGGTAACTTAAATGGATATTACATAATAGTTACAGGCGAACTCAGCGAACAATATGGATATGTACCTCAAATCAATCTATGGCGACTAGATGACGGAACTCCACCAACTAACGCTTTAATATCTGCTAACTGGGAAGCTGACACCGACTGGAATACCTTAGCTATAGAAAGAGAAGAAGACGGAACCTTCACAATGTATCTAAATGAAGTCTTTATCGGAATGACAATATGCGATGTATACACTGATCCGTCAAATTATATGGGATTCAGGAATGAGGCGACATCTGATGACTATTGGCATAGAGTCGGCGAAATAAGGACTTACATTGACCATGGCGAAGGTGACGACCATAACCGTATAACCTGGGATAGAAGTGTTGACGACGGAGTCGGAAGAAACAGCGTAGATCATTATGTTGTACAACGTTCTTATACCGGAACCGGCGGTTGGGATAATATAAACACTATCGTAGCAGACGGATCAGCCGAATATTCATTCGTTGACCAATATGCGGGTAATTATGACAACATCGCATGGTGGTACAGAATACGTAGCGTGGACATACATGGAGAAATAGATGATCCGCCTATGCCACCCGTGCAGGAGCCGATAACCACTGATATCAATGTGTCTATCATATCTCCAGAAGATGGTGATGTGATCGATACCGACGGTGTTTCTATACAATGGATCAGTACGGGTGACATTGATTTCTATCATCTGTACGTCAATTCTGAACCTCCGATATACAAGCTCGAGCAAAACCATAATCTCATCAACCTACCAGACGGTGTTTACACAGTAACTATCGAAGCTTACGGCACAGGTGATCCAATATCCGATTCCGTGACGTTCACCATCGATACAACACCACCACCACTTGAGATAACCAGCGAAAGCGGCGGTATAACCTTCGATGAAGTATTCGTTATAGAAGGTGTTACAGAACCCACGGCATTTGTAGACATAAACGGACACACTGTTGACGTAAACGAAACTACAGGTGAATTCGAGTACCATGCAATTTTAGACGACGGACTGAATTTGTTCCATGTAACCGCTAGAGACTTAGTGGGAAATGAGGCAGGAACAACAGTTTATGCATTGTACATGCCCGACATACCAGCCCTCTACGACGCTATTGGTGATCTACAGCTAGACGTAAGCGTACTGCGGTCGGATATAAATGCACTACAATCTGAGGTAAATGCCATACATACAGAGATTACCAACATCTGGTCAGATATAGACGATATTAGGGATGATCTTGTGGATATGATGGAAACATTCGAGGATGAAATTAGCGTATTAGACGGACGTATAGACGATTTGAACTCCGATCTTAGTTCGCTGGAAAGTAGGCTGAACACAGAGATCAGCGCCCTCGAAGAAGCCATCGCCAACAATAGAGCAGAACTTATCGACGAGATAGATAGCAGGATAGCCAACTTAAGTGCTGAAATGGCTGAGCTGGAAAATTCCACTAGAACGATTCGGTACGATCTCGAACAACTGAACACAGAAATAAATACATTCAGAGCTGAACAGCAGCAGACCGATGACGACCAGGAATCTGATATCAGCACGGCAACCAACATGGCCTTGGTAGGTATATTCATGGCTATCATAGCGTTAATACTTGTCATAATGTATGCGGTCATGACCAAGGACAAAGGCACATCTACGGACAATGACTTCGAAGAGGAACCCTTCGAAGAAGAAGAATTTGAAGAAGATTTGTTCGACGATGAGTTCTAAAACACACCCCAACCCCTTTCTCCTTTTTATATTTTTTAAAATTAACAAGTAAAAAAAATCTTTGATTTTGTAGTGAAGTCCGTGTAGCAATTCATACAGACAAAGCTACATCTAAATAATGTAATCAAATATCGGTTGTAAATGATCTGAATTGGTATCAATCAGGATATTTTTGCTTTTATGGTGTCCACCAATTTTGGTAATACCTCATAAAGATCGCCTACAACACCATAATCTGCGGACTTGAATATGAGGGCTTCGGGATCTTTGTTTATTGCAACGATGATATCGGAATCTCTCATTCCGGCAATATGTTGTATTTGTCCTGAAATCCCAATTGCAATGTATATCTTTGGTTTTACCTTGTGACCGGAAAGTCCTATCCAATGATCTTCTGTCATCCATTTAAGGTCTGCTGACAACGGTCTTGAGCATCCGATGGTCTCTCCGGGTAGTAGCTTAGCCAATTCTTCGGCTAATTTGATATCTTCTTTGTTCTTGAACCCTCTGCCGCAAGAGACTATTGATGTAGCGTCTTCAACGTTGACACCTTCGCATTCCATCTGTTGGACCTTCAATATCTTCGATGGGGATTCGTCGTATGCTACTTTCTCGTTTATAATTTCACCGGACCTTGAATCATCAACCTCCAAGGGATCGAAGAGTTTAGCTGGAACGGTCAGTATATGTGGTTTTTTGATAAAACGTTCTACTGCAACTGCATTACCACTGTATATGATACGTTCGGCAGTGACATTTCCATCTTCTATGTAAACGTCCGTACATTCCGTCACACAGCCTGTATCCATCATCGAGGCAAGGCGTGGTGCCAATTCTTTACCATCTTTGTCGGAACTTATCAATATGGTTTCCACACCTGTTTTTTCTATAATACCTGCTAAGATCTCAGTGTACTCCTCAACCTTGAATGATTCTAAATCCGTATCTGCAACAAATACCTTGTCGGCACCCTGCTTGATATATTCTTCGGGATCCGTGTCGCTCTTACCGATTACTGCTACGGTAACTTTTTTTCCAAGCTCATCGGCCAATTCTCTTCCTTTACTGAGCATTTCCATGTTTAATTTCTTATCGTTAGAGTATATCAGTACCATCTATATCACCCCAGGGCTCCATCTTTAGCAAGGTTGTCAACTAATTTTTTAACCGCTTCGTCAAGGTCGTCGTCAAAGATGATATTCTTTCTCTCCATTGAAACTCCTTTTACATCGATTATTTCTATTACGGGGTCTTCTTCTCCAACCAAAGACGAGTGGTCAACCACTTCAATAGGCTTGTTTGCAGCCCCGAGTATTTCCATAAGACTGGGGAGTCTAGGTTCATTGATCTCTTTTGTAACAGATAAAAGAACAGGATATGTGGACTCCGTGGTTATCTTCTTGTCGCCAAGATCTCTATCTGCAGTCAACTTTTCATCTTCCGCATCTATCTTTTTTGCATAAGTTATCTGGGGGACCCCCAATTTTTGTGCCAATCGCGGCCCCATCTGTCCAGAGAAAAGGTCTATGGAAGCCTCACCACACAAGATAATATCATATCCTTCTAGATTGTTTATGGCGGCTGCAAGTAATGTAGAAACTACATTGTAATCACCCGTATCGGGATAGGGGATAATCTTGGCTTCATCTGCGCCCATGGCTAGTAGTTCTTTAATATATTCTCTAGCCTCGGAAGGACCGACGCTAACAACGGTTACTTTACCGCCTAGCTTCTCCCTTATACGAACGGCTTCTTCAACTGCGTTTTTATCTATATCACTGATCTTTTTGTCTATACCCTGAAGAACGGGTTTGTTCGTATTCTTGTCTATCTTAATCTCAGATACATCAACTACTTCTTTTGCACAGACAATAATGTTCATAATAATACACCTCATTTAATTACGTTTTTTGCAATTACCATCCTTTGAGCTTCAGACGTCCCTTCATATATCTCGGTTATCTTGGCATCTCTAAACAAACGCTCCACTACGTATTCCTTAGTATAGCCGTATCCACCGTGTATCTGTACACCCTCTAGGGCAGCTTTTACCGCAGTTTCCGAAGCGAATAGCTTTGCCATAGCGGCTTCTTTAGAAAATCGTCCACCCTGGTCCTTGGCAAAAGCTGCACGGTGAAGTAGTAATCTTGAGGCTTCTATATTCGTTGCCATGTCCGCTATCTTCCATTGAATTGCTTGGAATTTGCTGATAGGTCTACCGAACTGTTGCCTCTGTTGTGAGTATTCGATGGATTCTTCGAGAGCTCTTTGAGCTATGCCAACTGCCTGAGCAGCTATACCTATCCTGCCACCGTCAAGTGTGGCCAGAGCTATCTTGAAGCCTTCGCCTTCCTCACCCAATAGATTTTCCTTGGGTACACGCATATCTTCAAATATCAACTCTGCGGTCAGGGAGGCATGTATGCCCATCTTATCGAATATGCTGCCTACCTCGAATCCTTCGGTATCCGATTCTACGATAAATGCGCTAATACCTTTATATCCCGCAGATTTATCTGTTATTGCAAACACGATGTGTATTCCTGCTTCGCTTCCACTAGTGATAAACATCTTTGAGCCATTTATCACGTAATGATCACCGTCGAGAACGGCTGTGGTTTCCATAGCTCCAAGATCGGTACCTGCATTGGCTTCAGTACCTGAGAAAGCACCAATTTTCTCTCCCTTTGCAAGAAGAGGTAGATACTTTTTTTTCTGCTCCTCTGTGCCGTACTTCAAAATAGGGTCACTGACAAGTGAGTTATGTACAGATGTGATTACCCCTGTAGAGGCACATTTTTTGGAAATCTCCTCGATGACTATAGCGTAGCTCACCGTGTCGAGACCTGCTCCACCGTACTCTGCGGGAACTAAAATCCCAAGTAGACCAAGACCGGCCATCTTTTTCAAAATCTCGTGAGGATATTCTTCTTTTTCATCCAGTTCTGCAGCCAAGGGCTCAATTTCCTTCTCAGCGAAATCCCGGACCATGTTCCGTATCATTTTTTGATTATCGTTTAATTTGAAGTCCATAATACCCGCATATATACGATAAACATAAAACTTTCGTCTAAAAAGGTAAAAAGAAAGATTGTATGAGTTGTAAAAAATACATTATATGGTTTAAAAATCTAGAACATATACATTCTAATCTACGTTCAACATATCATTTATTTGAAATGTGATTTCTTTCCTTTTATCTCGATTAATGCTTCCCGGAGAATATTCTATCCCTACGATAGGTATAGGGCCTTTTTCGGTTTCATCCGAATCAACGTGATTGAAGAAGAATTCGGTATCTTCCAGTTCTATGGTAACCCCGTTGTTAACCTGATTATAACCCTGGGAAATCATTCGAACCGCACCTGAGATTAGCGCGTAGAATGTTCCATTGGCCAAAAAATTATTTTTCTGAGTAGTAGCAATTACGTTGCCTTTCCAATCAAATATCGTGATATCTTTGATGGGATTTTTTTGTTTTAAATCATCTAGCATATCTAAGGTTAATTCTGGTGCCATGGTGGTTAATCTATTAACATGTATTTACCTTTTACGAATCTTCATTTACCAAGGACCATACCTTCGGTGTCTATCTCGTGTAGTATTCGCTGTTCCTCCAGTGTAGGGGGATTCGTAATCCCGTGATCGTCGGGTATGATTATTTCAAAACCGCTATTCTCAATAATATCCTCTAAGGTAACCCCTGGGTACCGCTCTAATAGTTTGAGTCGCTTGCTGTTATCATCAAAACCATAAACACCTAACTGAGTGATGACCCGGTAAGGACCGCTGCCTTGTGATAATCCTACCTCCTCTCTTGAACCGGGGCCTGAAAGGAATCCCGGAGTGGTCAAAAAATCTAATTTTTCAACAAAACGTCTTTTATCCTGTCTCATAAGTAAGATAGTATTCCAGCATAAAGAACCAATATCGTTAGCACCTCCGCTACCGGGTAGTCTTGCCTTCGGTCGATGATGTTCTCCTATAACAGTTGTATTTATGTTCCCGTAGGGATCCATTTGTGCGGCGCCTAGGAATCCATAGTCTATATAACCGCTTTGTGCAGCTGACATTACATCGTGCATGGTTGATGCAGATACCGCTTTGTGGAAAGTTCTCGAATCACCTACAGAGATGGGGAGAGCCGGTATCTTAGGTCCGATACCTCCGGCTTCGAATATAATAAGTGAATCCGGTGCATGAGTTCTCTGGGCTAGCATACAAGCGATCATAGGCAATCCGGTGCCAACAAAAAATGTTTTTCCGTTCTCCAGCAGATGTGAAGCAACACATGCGAGTAGTTCGGTTGATGTAAATTCATCGGCATATTCCATTTTCAATCACCTCTCAACCATGGCGCTTTCATGGGCTTTTCATAACGTTCTATCTCACCTAAGTATTTCAAGTTGTCCTTCCCCCCTACCAATTCTAGGTATTCTTCAAAATCATCTACACCGAAGATGTACTTGTCGAAGTACTCTTTCGTGCCCTCTTCCGTTTTAGATAAATTCAACCACTCTCCGATATGATTTTCATCGAAGAAATATAAGTATGGCATCTCGCAGGGATGTGAACCCCAAGGCACTTCTACAACAGCATCTACATTGTAGAAGGGTATCGCAGTTCTCCAAGGTTTTTCACGTATTATGTCATCTTCGATCACTTCTTCTGTGGTGATTATCAACCGTCTAGCTGAGCGTGACAATTGTATGTCTTCAACGGCGATACCATCTATTTGGGCATTACCATACTTGTCACAACGGTGGACATGTATGAAGACCACATCGGGATTACATGAAGGTAATAGGCAAACTAGTTTACCGCTGAAAGGGTCTTCCACCACTTTTGCAGAGCTGTACTCGAAGGTATCCGTGCCCAACATAACTCTTGATGGGACGAAGGGTATACTCATTGATCCTGCTAAAAATCGCCATTGGTATGCTGCGTTGCTTATCTCGGCCAGTACCTCACAATTTCCGTTTTCAACGGCCCTTCTGGATGCAGGGGAGAGTCCCCTCAATTCGTGACCGAAAGTGTATGCAACTTCTACCTTGTTGACGCAGCCTGCTCCTATCAGTATATCCGAATCATGCACAGCGGTTTTACCAGCCATTGTAAGGTCCCGTATGTTTTGCCTGACTATCTCGTATATGATGGACATTGATACCCTAATGTGTCCAAAACCGCCTGATGCAATGAAGTCACCGTCATTAATGAATTTTTTAACAGCTTCTTTTGCGCTCATCCTTTTGTCTTTTAGCTCTCTTGATTTGTTCTCCGACACCCATTTTCTGTGACTGTCCGGATCGTGCCAACCAACGAGTTTTCCTTTTCCTTCTTTGATGACCTTCATTATACCACCGTTTGTAAACTTGGATACGTATTAGCATAAATAAGATTATCGTTTGAAGGTTTATTGTGACGACCGAGCGTATTCACTTGATATCATGTAAAACATAAATTGTCAAAATAGCGAAAGCAATAAATACGCTAGCCTTTTTCGGTAAAATAATATTCACAAAAAAGAAAAACGATATCTTTATTTAGGTATAGTTTCTCAATGTGAAAAAACAATATTCCAACAGCTCGCAAAGCAGGCTTTGCTCGTAGTCTAGACACGAGGAACTATATCCCTCTGGCTCGCCAAACAAGTTTGGCTCGACACTCCTATTCGCAAACGGGCTCATAGTCTAGTCGGTTAT
>JAFDTZ010000102.1 GCA_019594305.1 Thermoplasmata archaeon | reverse complement strand
GCGACCTCCGCCTGGCGTGCGAAGATATTAAGTTTATTCACATCAGTTTCTGTGAACCTGTAGTCCGTTTTGTTCAACGTGAGTACGCCGATGATTTTTTCTCTATGTAGCATGGGTACTGACAAAACTGACTCGTACTCGTCCTCCACCTGACTCGTTCCTGGGATATGCACGGAGTACGGGTCTTCCTGGTCAAAGTTAAGATACATTGTTTCGCCCGTTCGGAAAACGTTACCGGATATGCCCTTACCGAAGGGTATCTCGTAGCCCATTATCTCGTCGCTGTACCTCTTATGATTGGAATATATGGGCTTGAGTACTTCCCTTTCATAGTCCGCCATGTATACTGTACAATCCGAGGCAGCCATAAGTGCGGTGGCCTGGTCGGCGATTATCTTCATCACCTCTTTGAAGTCATCGGACTCCGCAAGTGATAAGGTAGTCTCGTACATGCTCTCGTAGAATCTCCGGGATTCCCTTAATGTCCTTTCTTTTTCCTCACGACCGGAGATATCTCTGACGAACACGAAGTTTCCGGGTTTACCTCCGAAGGTGATAACGGACGCGTTCAGCTCCACATCCAAACGGTTACCTTCACTGTCCAGTACAACAGTTTCGTATATGGATGCGACACCCTTTCCCGCCATACGCTGATGGTAATTCCGGGATACCTTCGGAAGCTCGTCGGGGGCGATGTAGATAGCGAAGGGTGTGCCTATCATATCATCTACATCGTACCCAGTCATCTCAGCGAGTTTTGGGTTCACATACTTTAAAACACCGTCCTGTATTACTGTGATCCCGTATTTGGCCCGCTCTATGAGGTTTCTGTATTTTTCCTCACTCTCACGCAGCTCTTTCTCTACCGTCTTGGATTCTGTAACATCTGTTATGAATCCTTCGAGAAATTTTACACTGCCATCCGCCGTTGGTATACCGCATCCCTGCTCATTAACCCATTTTTTCCTGCCATTTTTGGTAAATATACGGTAAGTGAGCCTGAAAGGCACACCTTCCCTGACCGCAGTTTTTACCTCATCTTGCACATATCTTACATCGTCGGGATGAATCAATTCGGAAAAGCTAAGTTTATGGTTATTTATCAGGTCTTTCGGCTGATGTCCCGTAAGCTCAAGGCACCCCTTACTGACGAACTCCATCGTCCAGTATCTATCGTTCTTGCAGCGATATGCCATACCCGGTAAATTACCCATGAGCGTGGATAATCTCCTCTCGCTCTCTTCGAGAGCTTTTAGAGCCTCCTTTTTTTCCAATTCCCTCTTTGCCGTATTTATTATGTCCTTGGATATCAAGTTATGCAGATCTTCCTTTTCAAGGTACCTGTCAGCTCCGAGGTTAAGAGCATCTCTAGCGGCTTTCTCATCCCCCTTTCCGGTAAGTATGATAAACGGTATGTCCAGCCCCTGCATTCGTATCTGTTTTAAGAATTCTATACCGTCCATACCCGGCATCTTGTAATCCGATACTATAGCATGACATTCGTTTTCCTTTAAGGCATCCAAAGCATCTTTGGCATAGGTATATGTTTTCACCTGGATGTTCTCTCCTTCCTTTTCTAGAAATTGCCTCATCAGGTCTAGATATTCTTCTTGGTCATCCACCATGAAAAAAACTATTTTATCTTCTATCATCTTATCAATTCCGTATATATCTTATATCTTCATCTCCAACCATATCTATGTGTTGTGATAGCGGTTTTGGAGCATGGAACACATAGTAAAGTTGTTTGAACTTTTTATGAACGACAAACATGAAAAACCTTGCATGTTCATCATCTACTTCCGGGTCTGTTGTCATGTTCACTCGCTATACCCCTATGGATTTACACAGATATATAGTTTAAGTATTGAAATGATTTACAATCGGTGAGAAAAGCCTTTAAAGTCTTATAACATAGAAATTCTGATGACCGCGATGATAAAAAGGAACGTTTCCGAGATGATAGCCTGTGACTACTGTCACTTTCATAGATGTAGATGGACCAAACATACGGCCGGCGATCCCCCGGAAAACTGTCCCGGTAACGCCTTTTTTAGCATATCCGATACTTACCTGGAGAAGGATGAATTCCGGAGACGTGTGGATATAGCAAGGCGCATAGCTAGGTATAACTCCGCCGAAAAGGTTTGGTATCTTGACCCCACAAGGAATGACCCTTTCACGGGTTACGATCTGAAACGAGTCATCGAGGTTGAAGTTAACAACTGGAGTCCGGAAAACGATTTGAACCTTATGGACGTTATTGAGTACGTGGGGATCGGTTTTGAGAGTGCGGACTAGTACTAGATATAAAGAGAAGTATGATTTATATAATTATTTAAAAATAGGAAGTTTCTTAACCCCCTCTTTCTATGCCCCTATTCTATCAGAGGTAAGTAACATGACGGATGATGGGATAACGGAAAACGCCGAAATAATATTACGTGAGAGATACTTGAAACGTGACCGGGAAGGCAATGTTATTGAAACATCCGACCAACTCTTTAGGCGGGTAGCGGATGCAGTTGCTAAAATAAATGAGAATTACGATGACGAGAGGACCTTTGAGGATGAAAGTGAGGAGTTCTATGAAGCACTTAAAAGCTTAGACTTCGTCCCTAATTCTCCCACCTTGATGAACGCTGGTCTCGAGATGGGGCAGCTCAGCGCATGTTTCGTACTATCACCGAATGATCACATGGATAGTATCTTCCAGCAGGTGAAGAATGCAGCTAAAATATTTCAATCCGGAGGCGGTGTGGGCTATTCATTTTCCCGGTTAAGACCTAAGGGAGACACCGTTAGATCTACCGGTGGTGTTGCCAGCGGGCCGGTTTCATTCATGCGGGTCTTCGATGAGATGTGTAATACCATCAAACAGGGTGGTAAGAGAAGGGGTGCTCAGATGGGGATGATGTCCGTACAACATCCGGATATAGAGGAATTCATCACCGCAAAAGATAACGAGGACTCCCTGAATAATTTCAATATATCCGTTGCGGTGACGGAAGATTTCATGGAGGCCGTAAGGTACGGTGAAAAATATCCGCTGACCAATCCACATGACAACAAGGTGGTAAAGAAACTCGATGCCCAGGACGTTTACTCAAAAATAATTACACAAGCCTGGAAGAACGGTGAACCGGGTATCATATTTATCGATCGTATAAACAAGGAAAATCCCTTCGATGTGGAGAAATATCCCGAACATTATATCGATGCTACGAATCCATGCTTTACCGCAGATACCAGAGTATACACCTACGAGGGATTGAAGCGCATCGGTGACCTGGCCGGTAGGGAAGAAATCGACTTGGTCATAGATAAGAGAGAGCACGATACCAATCCCCTTACGGGATATCACGTCCGTAAAACCGGAGAACGACCTATTTACAGACTGGATACCGAAGAAGGATACGGTGTTAGGTTAACGGATAACCATAAAATCAGAACCGATAAAGGTTGGGTCAAAGCCAGGGATCTTGTGGTTGGGGAAAAAATACACATACTGAACAAAAAGGGCGGTTTCGGAACAGAAGGCAATTTTGATCTGGGTGCAGTTACCGGCTGGTTGGTCGTGGATGGCACCATCAAATCCGACCGTGCTGTTCTATCCTTCTTCGGAAGTGAAAAACAGGAACTTTCCCAACTCTTTGCAGAGATGGTTCATCGTGTAGTGGATGGTACCGAAAAAGTAGATCGAAAATACACTATATCACCAATAGATGTAAAAGGCCGGGATGAAGTTCGAGTCCGATCCCAACGCCTACTGCGAATAGTTAAAGAAATGGGCCTGGATAAAAACAAGCATCAGGTTCCGGAAGGAGTATTCCAAGGTAGCGAAGAGATGCAGCGGGGATTTTTAAAGGCCTTATTTACCGCGGACGGAAGTTTCCAGGTAGCTCTTGAAAAAGGCGGCTCTGTTAGATTGGCCCAGAGTGACCTCCAACTGCTTAAACAGGTTCAACAGTTACTATTGAACTTCGGAATAGCTTCCCGGATATACGAGAAAAGACGAGGGATGCATGATACGATACTGCCCGACGGCAAAGGGGGAGAGAAGAAATACGAATGCCGGGCGCAACACGAACTAGTGATCTGCAAAAATAATCTGATCGGATTCCGGGACGAACTGGGATTTTTAACGGTAAAAAAGCAAGAAAGATTGGAGGGATATCTGAATAAGTTGTCGAGAGGCCCATACAGAGAATACTTCAAAGCCAGTTTCACCGGATTGGAAGAAGCCGGATTCGAGTCCGTTTACGACCTTACCGAACCGGTAACACATTCCTTTGTGGCCAATGGTATCGTGGTTCACAACTGCGGCGAGCAGCCCTTGGAGGACTTCGAGGCCTGTAATCTAGGACACATCAATCTAAACCATTGTGTTAAGGACGGCGAAATAGATTGGGATAAACTGGAAAAACTGGTTTCCACCGGTGTTCGATTCCTGGATAACGTGGTGGATGCCAGTGACTTCCCGAACGTTGTGGGTTACGACAACGAGGAAGATGCCATCACCAAACACGTACAGGCCAACAGAAAGATCGGCCTGGGTGTGATGGGTTGGCACCACATGTTGATTCGACTCGGCATACCCTATGATAGTAAAAAGGCATTGAAGAAGGCGGAAGAGGTCATGGGCTTTATCCAGCGTAAAAGTAAGGAGGAAAGCCGTAAGATCGCCGAAAAACGCGGTAATTTTCCAAACTGGGATAAGTCGGTGTACGATAAACCCATGCGTAACGCTACCACCACTACCATCGCACCCACTGGTACCACCAGCATGATAGCCGATACCAGCGGAGGAATAGAACCATTGTTCGCTGTATCTTACGTGAAGAACGTACTGGACGGCAAGCGATTGGTGATGCCGGACCCGGTATTCGAGGAGATAGCGAAAGAAAGGGGGATATTGAACGATGAATTGATGCAGAAGATAGCGGAAAGGGGGAATGTTTCGGATATAGATGAAGTACCCGACGACCTAAAAGCGGTATTCGTCACGGCTATGGAGATAAAGCCCGAATGGCATATACGGATGCAGGGGGCCTTCCAGAAATACGTGGATAATGCCATATCAAAGACGGTAAACTTCCCCAATGATGCAACGGAGGAGGACATAAAGAGAGTTTATGACCTGGCATACGACCTGAAATGTAAGGGGGTGACGGTGTACCGGACGGGTTCACGTAGTGAACAGGTCATGGAGGTGGAGGGCGATAAGAAGGCTAGCTGGGAGATAGTCGAAATGCGTCCACGTAAACGTCCTGCAGTGGTTAGAGGCACCACACAGAAGATACCTACGGGTTACGGTGGACTCTATGTTACTATCAACGAAGATGAGCACGGTTTGTTCGAGGTATTCGCCCAGATAGGCAGGTCGGGAGGTTTCACACAATCCTTCACGGAATCTCTTGCACGATTGATATCACTGTGCCTGCGTAGTGGCATACCAACGGAAGAGATCATAAGTCAGTTGGAAGGTATACGTTCTCCGGAGGTTACCTTCCTACACGGCGAAAAGATTCTTTCCATACCGGACGCTATGGCCAAGGCATTGAGATGGCATATAGGCGGGAAGCCTAGGGCAGAACAAGCGCGCCTTCCTACGGAAAATTCAGATACGGAGAATGATATAAAGAAAATAGTTGCCCAGGGATTGAACCCCGCATGTCCGGATTGTGGTTCCATGATGTATCTTAGCGAAGGATGTTGTAAATGTCCTCACTGCGGGTACAGCCAGTGCTGATATATCAGGGTCGTGTCGGTATACTCTTCAACCATCGGATGTAATCGACTCTCAGACCGTGGGTTTCTGCACCCTTCATGATGGTATCTCGGTATTTTACGGAAGGTGGATAGTGACTTTTTTCTTTGTACTCGACCGAGCGATTGACTATGTATGTGAGAACCTTTTCAATGCCCTCTTCGGACTCTACCCATATATACTGTCTCCGATAGGTACCAACCTCTATGTCATCTTGTATCCGTCTATCTTCATAATGATCGAGCTGTCGAAGACCCTTTTCGTCTATCTCGTAGATGACTCCTTCCACAAGGTCATCATTCCCGGCGACCTTGATGTCCGCCGCTCCACCATTCCACCTCCGGGAATGTATGGGGAATATCAATTTCCACCCCTTCAGCACGGCACATCTGTTTTTACTGTATGTAACACCTCTATCCCTCATCTGTTGGGTACTTAGATTACTGCCGTATGCGAAGTATTTCATATGGTTTCTTTTGGGAGAGCGTATGTGTAAACTTAAATCTTGTGTCCTCATATATCTCTTCCGTTAAACTCATAATGGTCCTTCACCATGGAGCTCTATATGTACTACCTCGAATGTAAGAGCAGGCTGATGAAAAACGGTAAGTTCATCTTGGGCGAAGGCAGGGCCCGCATACTTGAATTGATAGATAATACCGGTTCCATATCACATGCGGCCAAGGAGATGAAGATGTCTTATCGTCATGCCTGGGGCGAGGTAAAGCAAATCGAGAGCGCACTGGGTGAAACCGTTGTACGTGCTCACAGAGGAGGTGAACATGGAGGGGGTACCGAATTGAGTGAAGTTGGTAAAGAATTGTTGAAAGCATATAAACAATTGAAATCCGCCCATAACGATGTGGAATACAGAAGACCGGGATTGACCGTGGACGGTATGATCATATGGGAAGGTAAGATTTTGTTGATAAAAAGGAAGAATTCACCTTTTAAAGGGATGTACGCTCTACCAGGTGGTTTCGTAGAGTACGGCGAATCGGTTGAAGATGCAGTGGTCAGAGAGGTGGAGGAAGAAACGGGATTGACGACTGAAATAGACTCGCTTGTGGGGGTTTACTCCGAACCCGGCAGAGACCCAAGGGGTCATGTGGTATCCGTAGTATTCTCTTTGCATACCGTAGGCGGCAAGTTGAACAGCGGTAGCGATGCTGATGACGTGCAGTACTTTGAGTTGGATACATTACCTACCCTCGCCTTTGACCATCGTTCTATAATAAGAGATAGTCTAAGACTTTCTTGTGGTGAGTCGATATCTAACTTTAGTTCCCTTTAGTGAGTTATATATGTTGCTCACTAATTTGACATAATCCTCCTGGGAATTATACTCTTGGGCAAAGTCGAAGTCACCGAGTACGGGCTCGAATCCCAGACTGTTCATTATCTTTATAATTTTCAAAGGGTTTCCACCTTCGCTGTCGAAATATAGTTCTATGTATAGTTTCATACCGACACCTAAATATTTATGATTTATAAAAGAGTTTTGGTGCGGTATTTATATATTTTAATCTACTGTGCGTCTTAAGATGGTTAAAAGCAGGCATCAAAAGATGGCTAGAAAGAGGATAAACGTGCTTTTTCACGAGGCTCGAAAAGCAGCGTTAATCGGTAGACAGGATAGGGCTAACAGGTATGTAGAGATGGCACGGAAGATGGGTATGAGATACAATGTACCTCTCCCTTCATCATTCCGTAGAAGGGTTTGTAACAGATGTTATTCGTATATGTTACCGAGTTCAACATGTAGAGTACGGCTGAACCGGGGTAAGTTAGTAACACGATGCTGTGCCTGCGGGAGCATCAACAGGTACGTATACAACAGGTGAGTGTAAACATGAAAGACAAAAGAGTAAAAAAATTAGGTCAAGATATGAAACCACAGTTGCGTGTGGGTAAAAAAGGTCTTGATGATAACATGATGGCCGAGATAGCTAGAAGGCTGGAAGACGAGGGATTACTAAAGATCAAGATACTTAGGAACGCCCCGGAGACGGACATGGATGTGGTGGCTGACATACTGAATGAGAAGGTAGACGGTAAAGTTGTGGAGGTACGGGGCCGGACGCTGCTGCTGGTCGAGAGATGATCTGTTAGAGTAGTTATACCTGATGTCCGCAGGAAGTGATCCTAGTAGTTTAACGCTCTTAATGGCGGGTTGAGCAATGAGTATTGTTGGGACTGTAGTGAATTTTCGAGGTCTCGATGTTAGGGATAACTGCGCAGGAACAAGTTCCTCCTTTAACATCGAGCAAAGCTCTCGAAATGCAAAGGAACAAGTTCCTTCTTTAACATCGAGCAAAGCTCTCGAAATGCAAAGGAACAAGTTCCTTCTTTAACATCGAGCAAAGCTCTCGAAATG
>JAFDTZ010000065.1 GCA_019594305.1 Thermoplasmata archaeon | reverse complement strand
GATATTGGCAAATACGGATTACATAACAGGAAGAGAGATAGAACATACCTTCGGACTGGTCATGGGAAGCACCGTCCGGGCGACCCACGTGGTGGGAGACTTTAAGGCCGGATTCAGGGGTTTTACCGGCGGAAAAGTAAAAGAGTATGTAAAGATGCTAAACGAATCGAGAGACGAAGCGATCAATGAGATGATATTCAAGGCACACAACATGGGTGCGGACGCTATAATAAACGTTCGTTTCTCCACCAGCTCCGTCATGCAGGCTGCCGCAGAGGTGATGGTTTACGGTACGGCTGTTAAGTTGAAATGAATATACGATAAGCCGTTATTCTCACTTGACCTTGGAGCCTAGAAGAGGAAAAAGCATGTTTTTGATTTGCTGTGGCTCCATCCGGTCAAGGGTAAACTTCACTTTGCCTCCGGTCCACTTGATGACCATCTTTCCTGGTATATTCTGATTGTACTGGGTGTCATGGTGGCCGGATGTTATCTTCACCGACTTAACCTGTTCCGGTCTTATCTCGTAGTTATTAGGATTCTCTTGAAGTATTGCCTGAGGGTGCATGTTATGGTACCTGTTGTGATAATAAAATCCCGAGTGGGCCGAGGCAGCCCACTTTCCAAAGAATCCTTCGCCTCTTTGCTGGGCCTCCGCCTTAGCCCGCTCGATCTCTTGGTTTACCATCTGGTTAGTCAGCTGTGCAAATATGAGTCGATAGTTGGTTATCACAAGGGTGTATGTCTTTTGACCCAGCATTCCGGTGCTCAGATTGGGAACAACACCCATGACTTGCTCTGGATACATATTAAAAGAACGGCACACACCTATATAAAATATACCGGGTCGCAGAGGCAAATACGCATCGGAGGCTATCGGATCCCACAAAGATCAGTTTGTTTTTAACGTATGCAAAAATCCCAGACTACTTTTGGCGGATATCTACCATCGATAACCATCTCGATCAGTTTAGACAATGTCTCTTCAGCTTTTTTTCTGTGATTTTTCTCAAAGGACGCGGCGTCGAATTCGTCCCTGTCGAGTACGGTGTACATGCCGTCGGGTGTAACCCATAGATCGAGTGCAAGGTCTGTTGCACGGTAACCGCCGGGGATACGTTCAGGCGGTGTTCTGATATCCGAATAGTAACCTACAAACTTTTTTTCCCCGTCGTAGATTGTAACTACGTTGTACCAACGGTCAAAAAAATCGAACAGTATTCCGTGGTAGCCGTCTTTGATAACTTCGACATCATCGACGATAAAAGGATCGGGCAGCCGGAAGACGAAGGAAGAAACCACCATCTCATCATCATCTACCAAACACCGCTGTTCCCATTCACGTGTATCCTTACCCGGTCGATGATATCTTACCTTTACCATTGTTCTAAGGATAAATACGGAACATTTAGCATTTACGGAGACGATATCGAATACTTTATATTTGATACCCTAATAACAAACATCTCTCTTTGTAATAAGGTGCGTAAAATGACAGAAGCTTTAGAAGATACGAAGATAATGAACCGATGGATAATCGTTATCGGTGCGATCATGATACAGCTGGCACTGGGGGCCATATATGCATGGTCCGCTTTCACCGGACCCTTGCAAGGGATAAACGGGATAGCTCCAAGTGAGTTCGGCTTTTCCAGTACCGAAACCCAGGCAATATTCAGTGCGGGCTTAGCCACCTTCGCCATTTTTACTATCATCGGCGGAAGGCTGCAAAAGAAATACGGCCCACGTAACATAGCTCTTTTGGGCGGAGTACTCCTGGGATTGGGGTATCTGCTGGGTGGTTTTGCCGGAGCCAACTTCCCTTTAAAATTAGCGGGGATAGGAATAATCGGAGGCGCCGGTATAGGCCTTGCTTACGTGGTACCCCTCGCCGTAGGCCTCAAATGGTTCCCGGACAAAAAGGGTCTGGTAAGCGGTCTTGCCGTGGCCGGCTTCGGCTTCGGTGCCTTCATATGGATTTTACTTGCTAATCCACCACCCATACTCGGCTTTTCAGGTGTCATCTCCAGACAGACCGGTGAATATGCATACACTATAGCCAATGTGGACTTATGCTTCAGGATATATGGTATATTATTTTTCATCCTCGTGGTACTCGGGTCTCTGGTTATGATCAATCCACCGGCCGGGTGGAAACCCGAGGGATGGGAACCGAACAATAACAACGATAACAACGATTCGTCGGATAAAGAGGGTATACATATTAAAGACCTCAATCCGAAGGAGATGCTAAAAACACGCCAGTTCTATCTACTGTGGATGATGTTCTTCATCGGTGCCCTTGCGGGATTGATGGTGATAGGGAACATTCAAAACTTTGCCAACGACCCTTCGGAGGGGTTCATGTCACATGGTTACAGTGATGTAGATGCCTCGAACTTTGCGGTCATCGGCGCAGCCATATGCCTGCCCATATTGAACGGTATCGGAAGGATAGCATGGGGCCAGATATCAGATAAGATAGGCAGGAGACACGCTATAATATCCATGTGCCTCTTCCAGGCTGCCATGATGGGTGTGTTCTTCTTTACCACCTTCAATCCAATCGTCTTTTTCATAGTTGCTGCAGCGATCGGTTTCAACTTCGGTGGTAACTTTGCACTGTACCCTGCAGCTACTTCAGACAGTTTCGGCACCGAAAACGTAGGGCTTAACTACGGTTATGTATTCACCAGCTACGGTGTCGGTGGTATCGCAGGACCCATACTCGCGGGAGTGGTACAGGATATGGGCTGGAGCTTTACGATAGCCTTTTACACTGCCATGGGATTGTGTCTGCTAGCCGCTTTCCTAGCGTTCATCTTCGACCCTAGAGTGAAATACGATAAATAGGTATCACAACATGCCGGATAAAGAAACCGTCGATAAGATCAAAACGGATCTTCTAGCATCTTGCTGTCGATTCCAGGAGGAATGCTGTGAAGAGATAGAGAAGAGCGTTCAGGAACAGCACCCGAACGTTGCGATACTGTGCTGCTCGGATTCACGAGTACCGCCTGAGATAATATTCAAGAAAAATTTAGGTGATATCTTCGACGTTCGGGTGGCAGGTAACGTTGCTATGGACTCTTCCGTCCTTTTCTCTTTGGAGTATGCTGTTGAACATCTCCATGTGGATGTGCTGCTTATTCTCGGGCATTCCGGGTGCGGTGCGATCGCCGCGGCGGAGGATGTAGACCATGATGAAAGCCCTGTGCTGGACGAGATACGAAGCAGCTTCACCCTTCATAAAGATCATTCAGTAGCCAACGTGATGAGACAGATGAATATGCTGCTTCAACGCAGTAAAGTTATAAGAAAGGCCGTTGAAGACGACAGGTTGGCTCTACTGGGAGGCATTTACCATCTTGAAGACGGAAGTGTGGAATTTATCCACTTTTCTTAGCTTTTTTCTTGGCCCTTTTACTACGTGCCTTGGCGTCAAAGCCCGTGGCTGCGTGTAAAAATTTATTCCATCTGGAGATGGTATCCATAGCCACTTTATCGTCCGGTTCCTCGTCCATCTCTATGTCTATCCAGAGGCCGGTTTTTCCCTCAGTACAAACCTCGAGATGTTTGATCGCCCCGTAAATCGTTATAAGCTTTTCGTCTTCGCTCTTTACCGAACCGAAAGTCTCTTTCATCAGATCTTCTAACTTACCGCCTTCGATGTTCTTGAAGTGGCCCCTTTTGATATCGTATTTGTTTCTGCCCATTGTACCGACAGTGGCATCGTCCCATGGGATATAATTTTTTTGTTTTCCGGTGTTTTGTGTGAAGTATCAAAATCATTGGAGTGAGGCGACCGATATATTCCGTAGTCTATAACCTTGTTTCGATCCGTCTTTACCAGCAGCTATAGAATAGCCGAACCACCTCTTTCTTCGGTTCAAAAATCATATGATCTTAATGCTGCGTTATATCCGACGACTCCGGCTATTATCTTTTTATCTTTCAATTTAATCTTAACCACGTAAAGGTGTTCTGCCTCCCATCGGAATATAAGAAACCCGTATCGTTGCTTTTACATCCTCGGATAATCCCCGTAAAACTGCTGTGATCTCAACGGTTATGGGTGATTCTAGTCCATCGTGTTCATCTATCAGAGGATATTCGACACTATACTTGAGATTTTGAAAATAAAATTCATTGCCATTTATATTGAATCCGATAAAACTTTCTCTATCTCCCATGGAGGTGTGTCTATTTTCATGTGTGGGCCATAACGAAAGATTGCTGATATCCCCATCAGGGATCGGAGGTCTGACGTATTGACCACATCTTTGAACGTCCGGTGCTTCCACAGTCCTGACCATTATTATGAGGTCGGTAGGCTCAAGTTCAGGTTCCAGCACGGACTCCACTGAGATGCGTATATCTGCAAAACCTATGGTCCAACGCATAGGGTGTACGGTTAATTCCAATGTATTATTTTTACCGTTAATATACGTAGTTGCTGTGGTGGTTTGATTGTAACTTTCCATTTCAGGATACGGTGGCACCGTTACGGTCATCTCAGCGAATCCTTCGTCCACCTCTATGGGTACCTCTTCTTCTCGGTACATCTGATATCCCACCACTCCAGCGATTATCAGCACTGGCACCACGAAGGCGACTATGAGCTTGGTGTTTTCACGGACCATATTATTCACCTTTATATAGGGTGTTGCACGGTGCGATATGCAAAATTAGTAGTGGGATATAGGCCCATTTAGCGAAAGCTTAAATGTGCTGGCTGCCTATATCCCGTTGATGAATATGCCAACAAGAAGAAAATATCAAACAAAGGTTAAGAATGTTTTGGATTACCTGTCGAAGGTCACCGTTGCGACAAAGGAGATGATCATCGAAGAAACAGGAGTTCGAACACATGACATAAGACGGATGGTAAACGACAAGATACTGACTTCGTCCCTGAATTACAACCACGAGTGGTTGATACGTACGAGGGAGATAGGTAAAAGAGCGGATCATTGGGGCTTCTATAGACACAGGATTGAAAAATACAGTAGGACCATTCCCACATTTCACACCAAAAGAACAGCAATGGCAACCCTATCCTATCTCGCATCGAGAAGACCATGGGGCATCACCAGCGAAGAATCGGAAGAACTGCTTGGCAGGGGCTGCCAAAGAGTTCTCGATCAGCTGGTAGAATGTAATGCAATCCAGGCGGGACTGTACCGGGGTGAGAAGATATACCTCAATCGCAGACATAAGAAGGCCGCTTCACAGTTAAAACAGAGGCGAACCAATCCCAGGTACAGGAAGGATGACGATGACGAGATACAAGAGGTTGGTGTGATCACATACGAGGAATTCTGTAGTACGTTCAGAGAGGTATTATCGAAAATGGAAGTGTGCACGGATGTATCCGACGACAGAATGAATGCCACCCTGCTGATGTTCACCACAAGCAAAACACTAAGGACCACGGAGAACTGGATAAGATACAATACACGTATTCAAGAAGCGATCGGTATGCCTTGTCCAGTGGATCACACAACACTTTCTCGTGCTTTCGGTGAGGTAGATGAGAACCTCCTTAAGAAGATATTTCACAAACTCGTTATGAAGTTACATGAACGGGGTGTGATCACCAATCGTTTTCTCGTGGTTGACGCAACTCACATCTTTGCTTTCTGTGATACGCGAAAGGATACCAACCTGCACCCTGTCGAGGGTGCAGAATGGGGTAATCACCAAGGTAGTTTCTATGGTTACAAGGTCCATCTACTGATCGACGCGGAATCCGAGATGCCCCTGGCGATGATATTGAGTTCCGGTAACGACCATGACTCATCACACTTCGTTCCTCTACTGGAAGAGTTCGAGGAGAACTACGACTTTGAAGAGATAATTGCATTGCTCGCCGACGGTGCTTACGACGATAAGGATTTTAGAGAGATCGTTCTGGAAAAGACCGGTGGGACCTTTCTACCCGCCTGCAATCCAAGGAACAGCAAGATACTGAAGAGGATGAAACGACGGGTCAAGAAACTGTTCGACACACACGGCCACAAGATAAAATCGGTCCAGGATGCTTTCAAATATCTCGGCCAGACATTTCTGACCAGATTTAACATCGATATCGGAACTTCCAAGGAAAGTAAGTTGGTAGAACTTATCTCCGAAAGGTTACAGCGACCGTACCGCTCTGCGGTGGAGCGTGTATTTTCGAGATTGAAGGCAATGGCCTCTTTCGAGAGGCCGAAGTCAAGGGGATTGGAAAGTGTGATAAAATCCATCTGGTGGTGCCTTATCGGGTATATGGTCCAAGCATTGACCGCACATGAGAAAGGTCTACCAGGTTCCATGCGTAAACGAACGATGCTCGTCTGAGAAAAAACGTCACTGTAAAAAGGTACGGTGCTCAAACCAGTGGAAACGCTGCCGATTTTGCTCAAGGTTTTGCCAATGTTCGTTAAATGAGTGAAGATACTTGCTGAGAACATGCCTTTTTGACGGGAAACATAACGGCTGACTTACCATTCATATCAAATGGTTAGATCCAATTTTGCATTTGGTTGATGCAACACCCTATAGTAATATTGCAAAAAATATTGCCATCGTCGTTTTTTTTTTCATTTTTTCCACCTATTAACTAGAGGAAGGTGAAACACCTTCCATCCATATATGTGAATAATCAATACCTTAAACCCCTATTACTATTTAAAAGTACCCTGAAATAATCACCTGTTCAAAATATCTTAACCAGTTCTGCTTACTTTTCCATTACTCATGACGTTCCTAATGAAAAAATTCCACAGAACCTTTGGTTTTCCTTACTTTTCCATTACTCACTATGTTCGTAATGAAAAAATGCCAAAGTATTAATATAAAAAAGACCATTCGGTTTCATGTTAACCCTGCATTCAAAGGTTGCCGGACTGCATTTCGAACCACCGCTTATACTTGCTTCGGGCATACTCGGTCAAACCTCTTCATCAATGTTCATCTCACTAAAAGGAGGATTTGGGGGAATAGTCACTAAATCAACAGGACTTGAACCGAGAGAAGGACACCAGAACCCTACTATGCTTGAACTTGACACCGGGCTTATCAATGCTATGGGCCTTCCGAACCAGGGCGTAGATATATTTAAGGAAGAGCTCAAGGAACTATTTCAGATGGTGGACGATGTCCCCATCATAGGCAGCATATTCGCATCGGACGAGGAACAATTCGCTCAACTAGCGGCAAGCATGGAGGAAAGCGGTGTTCACGCCATAGAGTTGAACCTTAGCTGCCCCCATGCAAAAGGTTACGGTGCCGCACTCGGTAACGATCCGGAGATGGCGGGAACCATAGTGCTTAATGTAAGTGAATCTGTAAATTTGCCCGTTCTTGCCAAACTACCTCCGGCGGACAACATCGCGGAGATAGCCCTTGCTGTACAAGGGGCCGGGGCGGACGGTATCGTTGCAGTGAACACCCTTAAGGCCATGGCCATAGACGTGGAAACCAGAAAACCATTTTTAGGAAATAAGGTGGGCGGATACAGCGGTCCGGGTATTAAGCCGGTTGGATTACGATGTGTTTACGAAACATATTCAGAAGTAGATATACCTATCATCGGCTGCGGAGGTATCAACACAGGAAGGGATGCACTGGAATACGTCCTAGCTGGTGCTTCGGCACTTGAAATCGGCTCGGCGATATATTATAGGGGAAAGAAAGCACCTTCAAAGATATCCAACGAGATGATGGAGATCATGGCTCAAGAGGGGATAGACACACTAGAAGAATTGATCGGAGTCGCCCACGACTAGATTTATATATCTCCGTTTGCTTTGCATGCTCATATGACGACGCCGGACCCTGAGGATTTTGTGGAAGAACAAGATGTACCCGAGTTCACAACTATACTTGTTCATATGTATAGGGGTGAGATCCAGAGGTCATATCACTGGCGTTCGAGACTCGATACAACTACAAACTGGGCGATACTCTTACTTTCGGCACTTATCACATGGACTTTTAGTGATCCATCCAACCCCCATGAACTATTACTTTTTTCTATGGTATTCATAGCTCTTCTACTAAGTATAGAAGCTCGACGTTTCATGTATTTCAACCTATGGCACAGCCGGGTAAGAGCCCTAGAAAGAGATTATTTATCTCGGTCTATCAACCCCAAAGAGAAGGTTACCAGTAGAAAATGGATGTCCGATCTCGCAGAGGATCTCAAGACACCACATTTCAAGATCAACTATTGGGAGGCTATATCACATCGATTGAGACGAGTTTACGTCTGGCTCTTCTCCATTTGTATCTTACTCTGGCTTGGAAAGCTGATAATACATCCCGTACAGACAGATAAATTATCTGTAGTTGTTGAACGCGCAGAGTTCTTTGGCGTACCAGGGAATATAGTTTTTGCTTTCCTTATATCATTTTTCTTCGTCAATTTACTTATAGCCTTTAGTGTCCCCAAGATATTCGAAGAAGGTAATTGGGATAGAATAAGAAAAGATAAGAGACAGGTTGAAGATTGGGATAAGAATATTTAAGTACTTCAAGCCGTCAATACCTTTACACCGTTGTCTGTAACCAACATAGTATGTTCTCTTTGAGATACTTTTCCACGACCTTCCTCTATGAGCAATGGGTACGACATGACGGCACCTCTTCTTTCCAATCGTCGGAGTTCCGGAATATGATCATCGGAATAAGCGCAGCACCAGTAGGACGCAAAGGGTAGAGTATTGAAGTTTTCTTCCAGCCACTGATAAAATATCATCTCTTCGCCTTTGAGTTTTCTCTTACCGCGTAATATGTATATTTCACCCTTTGTACTATTTTCAACCTTTCCTTTTCCGTCGGTGGCAAAAGGTTCGACTGCTAAGATCATGCCCTCCTCTATCTTTTCTCTACCCCTTCTTATGTTAGGTATTGAAAGTCCCGAATGAAGAATATACCTCTCCATCCTATGGCCCGTTAGGTTCCGTATCGGTCTGTACCCCGCGGCATTGATAACCCTTTCTATGTTGCCACCCACTTCTTTGACCCTTATCCCCGGTCGTATCGTCTTGATTGCCATATCCAAAGCCTCTTCGGCGGCTCGGATCATCTGGGAATACCTATTTGTTTCTAATTCAACGGTTAGTGCATTATCGGCGATGTAACCATCCACATGACATCCCACATCGATTTTCACTACGTCACCAACTTTGAAACGCTTACCGTCTCCCGGATAGGGCGTGTAATGTGCTCCCAATTCATTCACGCTAACATTAACCGGAAATGCAGGGAATGCACCTCCCTTTCGAATTATCTTTTCAACTTTCTTCACAACGTTGAAGTAAGGAACATCAACACCGCAAGTCCTTTTACCTGCCTCAAGAGCGTCTCTAGCCACTCTACCGGCCTTTATGTATCTCTTAAGAACTTCTTTATCCAATCAGTTCACCTCTTTTGATACTTCCTTCACGAAGTACTTTTATATCCCCGTCCACTTTAACTACGGTGGAACCTTCATTCGTACGGGCCCTTCCACAGTCTATATACAAGTCTATATCCGTTCCAAGTTGGTTTTTTGCGATTTCGATGTCAACGGCGGGTGGCCAGCCATGTATGTTGGCACTGGTGGAAGTGATAGGTCCGAAATTTTCTATTATCCTGATCGCTAGAGGGTGATCCGGTACACGGATGCCCATCGTCCCGTCTTCAGTATCCACGACTATGGTCAAAGGACCCGGGAGAAACGTTTCTGCCAGCTTCAGCGCTTTAGGAGGTATCTCCAAGTATTCCAATGCATGTTCGATACTTGAATACGCTACAGATATGTTTTTGTTCTCCGTACCTTTGATCATATCTATTTTATTGAATATGCCGGGTTTCGTAGCGTCCCCGCCTATTCCATAAAGAGTTTCAGTGGGATACACTATTAAACCGCCCATGGACAGAACTTCGTTAGCCATGGATATTATCATGGGATCGCATCGACAATCACATTCCTTCTTTCCACACCGTACATCCATATTCTATCTCCTAGTAATACTCAAGAAACTTGAGAGATCTCCTTATATGTCTACCCGCACCTTCCGATACTACAGGACCATGTCCGGAATAGAGAGATTCAACCTCTATCTTTGTTAACTTCTCCACGGATTCCTTCAAATGTGTAATATTGCCGGTGGGGAGGTCCGTTCTGCCTACACCTCCGCTGGGAAATACGGTGTCGCCGGATATCAATATCTTTTCCTCGGGATGATATAAACTGATGCCGCCGTCGGTATGGCCCGGAGTGGAGAGTATTTTAAAGCCGGCGTATGAGTCACTCGTCAGAGTTTTAACGTCCAGCTTAGGCATACTCCGTCCGAAGGCGGTAGATATTATAGTATGGTCGTCACCTTCGATCAGTGCCTTTGCCTCCGACGGACTTGCAAAGAGCGGCGCACCGATCTCAGCGGACATCTCTTTGGCGTCCGCCGTGTGGTCGTAGTGTCGGTGGGTCAGTATGATACGATCGATGATCACATCGTTCTCTTTCAGGTATTTTTGTACTTTAGCAACGGTGCCGATACCCACATCCACCAGAAAGTTTTGCTCACTACGAACGACGAACACATTGGATGAAAATCCGCTGCAGATAAAACTTTTGATCTCAACCATATATCTCAGCGAATTTCTTGAAGGAGCGGTCGTAGGTTTTTTCTACATCATCCGGAAAAGCGCACGCGGGCAGCTGTTTCATAGATAAATGATACGCCAGGCACTCACAGCAAACCCCTTTACGTGGGCATCCAGGGTAGCTGCAGTTACAGTTTTCCATGTTCTCTTCTTTTTTGCAATCCATCTTAAACACCTTTTACGGGAATCGAGGGGTGGTTTATTAATTATTTGTCGTGTTTCCCGGCCGAATAAGATATGTAGCCTGAGATTATGCATAGCGCGGGTATTGCGATAGTTGAGTACAGAACACCTCCGCTTGACCCAGACTACGGTACGGTCGATGTATATCACGATGTGTACGGGTATCAGCAGAGGTATGGCAGTACCTAATATCGTAATGGGTTTACTCGAAATTTCTCTTTTTTCAACGAATAGGCCCAAAAATGATAACGCCACACTGGTGAAAATAAAAAGCGAAACAAGATAGAAATAACTCCATTCAGCAAAGGGGTCATAAATATCTAGACCCATATGATCTAAAGGGATAAGGTAGAGATTTTGGTCTCTCAGTATGGAACACATGGAACGTATTCGATTATTGCCATAAATATTGATTAAAATAGGGTGTTGCACGGTGCAAGATGAAAATTAGTATCGGATATCCAGACCAATCATTAACCGCACATGATAAAGGTCTCCCGAGTTCTATGCGAAAACGAACGATGCTCATCTGAGAAAACATTTCACCGTAAAAAGGTACGTATCTCAAACCAGTGGAAACGCTGCCAATCTTGCTCAAGATCATGCTAACATCAGTTATATAAGTAAAAAACATAGAGTGAACATGCCTCTTTGATGTGGGTCGTAACGGTTGACTTATCAGTCAGTCAATCAGTTGAGAACCATTTTAGCATTTGGTTGATGCAACATCCTCTCAAAGAAATAAATGAATGCGACAGGAAGGGAAACTAACCCCTATTTGTATACTAATTTCAACTTATGTGGCCATGTTACCGTTCACTCATCTAGCGTGAATTCCACGGTCCACACGATATCAGCACCAGTGGGATTGTGGATCCAATAACCCTGTCCCGGGATGAAGGCGAAGTTTGCAGGCTCGTGATGGTATGCGAGGTTGTACTCATCGTATTTATCGAAGTATCCTATTATGTCCACCTCCACCGGTAGATCATTGTTACCTTCGGATATACTGGGATACCCGACCATGTTCCAGCCGGGTTCGAGTACGAGTGTAGTGGTTCCGACTTCGGGTGCGTACCCGTAGACCGTAAGGTTTGCGTCTTCTGTCATCCGTATCCAGAAGCCGTGTGTGCTGTTCAGCACTTTGAGTGTGTTGTAATGGTCCGGCCTGTCCGGTACATACGATCTCCATTCGGGAGAATCTTCCTCCGTAACATGCAGTATCTCGTCACGTGCACTCTGGAACGACAGTACGGTGTCGTAGCTACCCTCGATACTTCGAAGTATATTGGGTACGGTGGAATCGAAGGGTATCAAGGGAAATGACAGGAACAGCCAGTCGTCGCTTTCTTCGTGTGCGGTAAGATTTATCTCGAACTTCAATAGTTCACCTGCAGGGTTAACGAGGGGGTAATGGTCTTTATTGTCATCTCCAGCAATCTCGTAGGGCGTATCCCATATCCACGGTGCGTCCTCTCTTGGTTTGGCATAGGGGTATTTTTCTTTGTAATCAGACCAATAGTTACCGCCGATGTATAGTGAGCTACTATTCCAATGATTTTCACCGGTGTCCCAGGCTTGATTTTTGTTGAATAGGAAATT
>JAFDTZ010000134.1 GCA_019594305.1 Thermoplasmata archaeon | reverse complement strand
GTCGAAGATTATGATTTCCCCCTCTCAACGGATAACAAATTTTGGGGCAACACAACCATGATACTGGATAGTTACTACGCTTACGACGCAGGGATGTTCGGTAGTGACGAGAATTATTCCTACAGTGAAGATGAGTTCTATCAAGTCAACAATTTGGCGTCCGGGATGGTTGATGTAAGTACACCAGCAGGAACATTTTCCACATTCTACATAGATAATCACGGCGAATCCGAAGATTCAACAGGATACGTTGATCAGTGGTACGCACCAGAAGTTGATTACAGTGTTCAGGAGGATGCCCACATGGTAATGGACGGAGATACATTAGAATGGTTCCGTGAATTGGATGGCTACATGCTTAATCCGGTTCACACGAATATATCCGTGGAACCCGATGTAGCCAAGGTTTGTGATTATGTTACTATTTCCGGTACCTTCCCATATCACCCAAACACGAATCTGAACGTGTTCATCGACGACTTGATCATGGGTGAAGGAGAATGGACGGTTACTACAGACGGTTCTGGAATGTTTGAACTTGATATCATGGTGCCTTTGGTCAAGGACAACACACCCACCAATTATGACCTGTCTACATCCGGAATAGTGGCTTACGTAGTCGCTTCACCCGATATACTTGCCGCTACTACACTGACGGTCCTGACGGAAACCCAGGACATTCCACTCAACGTGGGATGGAACTTCATATCCACGATGCTGGATACGTCCATACTGAATACGTCCCTGTTGGATGTACTCGAGCACCCGACCCACGGTATCTCGGGCACATACGATAGGCTGATGTACTACGATAACTCGGAAGACCAGTGGAAAAGCTACGTACCCGGGAGAGCGGAACATTTCAACACGTTTATCGACTTTGACTACACCATGGGCTTCTGGATCATGATGAACCAGGAAGACGTGCTTACCTTCGAAGGTGTGGCCCTGCCCGAACGGGAGGTCGTCCTGCACCCGGGTTGGAACATGGTTGGTTACCCGTGTTCGACGCCGGGGAATAATGATTTACCCACGGAAGTAACTAAGATAGGATACTTCGATGCGGCCGAGGAGTACAACGTTGCATACGATTACGAGCCGCAGGACTTTATATTCGAACTTGGCAACGGATACTGGATATACAACGGCGCGGATTACGAAGTAACATGGGTAATCGACTTTTAAAACCCATTCTTTTTTATATTTTTTGACCTAATAGTTCACATATATACTGTTAAAAATAGTGTAATGAATTAGAGTGGCCGTTATCTACCCGGATTTATTACCCGGATGGTATCGTATCCTATGAATAGAGTACCGCTCTGTAGCTCACCTCGGATAACCAGTTCTATATACCCTGGCTCCACCATGTCCTGTACCTCGGACGTAAGGAATTTTACCATCAACAGATCCTGTTCTTCACCCCAAACTGCGGATATTTCCTCTTCACCGTAACCCATTGTTATACTACCTATATCAGCAGGTCCCGGAAGATCGAGGTACACGGTAACCCAGTTGCCGTTGCTGCGCATGTTCAAGGTCTTCGGATGAATGTCCACCCATACTTCCAGTGCCAGCACTGCGGTGATCTCTTTGTCATCGTCCATTGTTACGGTCATGCTATTTTCAGAAGTATATTCATCTCCCCTCCATTCGATGAATGTCCAGCCATATTGAGGTATGCATTCCAGCTGAACCTGGGTACCTTCGGAATATTCCCGGGTATAGGGGATATCAACTTCCGCTCCGTCAATCATCACCATTCCTTCTCCTTCGACGTACACCGTAAGCTCGTATACGGCAGAGTGCGGCCATGGGAAGTACGGATAGCCGTTGTTGGTTACTCCGTCCAAATCCCATATATTATCCGTTCCGTCATCGTCGTTTGGGTTTCCCACGAAGTCCCATGGAATTTGTAGACCTTGGGTTTCTATCAGTGTGTAAGTATCGACGCTCTTCATCTCCGCGGTGCTCTTTGCCGTTCCTCCGTTGCTTGTGTCCATGCCGGAACTTTCTGCATCCCAGAATGAATTTGCTATGGTACCTCTCCAATTCTGCCCGATGAGACCGCCCAGCCTTCCTCCCCCTGTAACAGCTCCGTAGGAGTAACTGTTGGAAACGTGTGCCCAGTGAACCCATCCTATGAGACCGCCCACCTGGAACATGCCTTCGACCGTACCTGAAGCGTAGGTGTTCACAACATCCGCGAAATTATGATTTCCTATCAGCCCGCCAACCCTTGCGCCATGTCCTACGATATCCGCTGATGAGCGGGATATATCTACGTTACCGTAGTTTACCCCTATCAGTCCTCCGATATCGTAGCCGTAGCCTTTTATGTTCCCAGTGGTGTACGTATTGCTAACCCTGCCGTGGTTCACGCCGATGAGTCCGCCCACGTACCAGTTACCGGTGATATTTACGTTCTCTAGTCCGAGATCTCTTATTTCACCGTTAGAGAAACCGAAGAGGCCGATTATGGACTCCCGACTTCGGTTGATATAAAGGTTCGATATAGTACGATGATCTCCGTAAAAACTACCCGTGAACCTGATACTGACGTTTCCCAAGGGCTCCCATCCGGTTTGAGTTGCCACATGTTCTGCGTATCCGACTGAAAATTCGTTCAGATCCGATACCAGCACGAAGTGTGCATCCGGATAATATCTCACATTGTTCAGATGATTCCAGTTTGATATCGTGTAGGGATTATCGACGGTACCGGCTCCGCCGTGAAAATCGCTTTCATCCGGTGAAACTGCGGTCGTTATCCGGGGTATGAGTGAAAAAGCAAGTAGTACCATAATAACGACGGTCAGAATTTTTATCGAATTACCATGGACCGTATATTTTCCCATACCTAGTAATACCTATTTCGGAGCTAATAAACCTTTTGCGAGGTTGACCGGTTACCTCAATCCTCCGGGATATCAAGGTGCCGGCTATCTATCCTCCGCTAACACCGGCTTCGTGATGTCCAAAATCCGGATCTTGTCCGGTAATTGCGTTATCCGGTCGTTGTGTTTTTTCTTATATTTGTGATGTATAGACACCGGTAAAGAGCTCGTAAACGTTCATCTGTGTCGTCAAAAGGAATTATCTGTTTCAAGTGAGTCCTTTTTTCACGGTCCCTTTCGTAGAATATCTATGAAAAAACACGTGTCGAGGCATTTCATTTTACTATCTCCATCAAGCTGGAGCTCATGGATTCCTCATACCATCTATGTTCTTTTCGATCTCGTCTTCATCAATGTCTTTCCATGTTCTTACGGCATCCATCATTTTTTCCCACTCTACGCCTTCCGTATATCAGTGCCACATCACCCTTCCACTCCTCCAGTTTCCGTATTTCGGATTCACGGTCAATAAACATAGTCATAACTATTGTATTGAAACCTTATGTAGGGATACAAGATGTATCTATGACCATTATGAGTATGAACCACGATCTAGGGGTCGTAAAGAGCATATGGGAATATAACTAAAACATGCTAAATACAGTAAAGTTACAGATGTGAGATGATGAAAAAGATGCTAAAATGTATATTTCACCTCTAAAAAGCATTATTTTTGGGTTTAGTATGATCTATTCAAACAGTTTAGTCTCTAAATCTTACTATTTCAACATCAGTATGTTCAAAATAATCATCAGCAGTAACAATACATGCTCCTATAGATTCGGCGCAAGACGCAATTAAAGCATCAGCGATAGGGATATTTTTTATCTTATATCTCCCGGCGTTTATCGCTTCGTTCTCTCCGATATCAATTACATCAATATTAAGTCTTATCTGATCCACTCTCTCCTCAGCAGTTTCTATATCTATCCTTCTTGAATAGATGTAATATATCTCCGTAAGTGTAATAGAACTAACAAATATTTCTTTTTTCTCTTTCAAAATATCTTCTATAAAATCAGCACCTTTTTCATCATTAAAAAATGCTAATAGTGCCATCGTATCTAATAGGTATTTCATCAGTTCTCAAACTCCTCGTCCCATTCTTCTCGTATTTTTTCAAGTTCCTCGGATGCATCGTCTAAGTTATCTATTCCTCTTAAATGGACAAGAGAACGGATCGGTTTGAGAATTATCTTATCTCCCTTCTTTTCTACGATCACTTTATCTCCTTTCGATAGATGGAATTCTTCCCTAAGCCATGCGGGAAGAACGATCTGTCCTTTAGTGGATAAGGTGGCTATGTTCATTCTTACATATGTTACAATGTAAGACTATTATTTATATTTTACTAAAAAGGGATGTACTACCTACAATGTTTTAAAGTGGAAATTTCGCAGGAAGTTCCACTTCCTCCTATCACTCGGGCAAAGCCCTCGTAATCCACAGGAAGTTTCACTTCCTCCTATCACTCGGGCAAAGCCCTCGTAATGCGGGGGATTAACGTCCCCCTTTCACTTCGGGCAAAGCCCTCGTAATCCGCAGGAATAATCTATTGTTGGGTAAGGATTTCGATCTTATCGAGTTTGGAGAAAACAAACGTGGTTTGCGAAGGGATGAAAACTAGGTAAATTTACCGAAAGTTTTAATACCTTTAAAAATAGTTTTTAACTAATGGATACTCTTAAGCGTTCGGCTGTACTTCTAGTAATAGTTTTGCTTCTCCTGGTAAGCATAATCGATGCGGTGCAGTATGTAGAATTTCAGAGTGAGCATGAATATGATGTGAGTGAGGTCCTTAAAGATGCAAGATACGTTCAATACATGCATAAATCCAACGGAGATCGTATCACTACTAGTGACGTAGGAAATTCTCTTACAACAGATATGATATCATCTGGTGAAACATATCAATGGATTCAACAGAACGGGGAGAGTTTGACAGTTGATGAACTGTATAGTGTACTCTATCTCGATCCTTTGGAAGAATTCGAACTGAAGATCGATGGGGCGGAAAACTCGAACTCCGGCTGGAATATCACTTCTTTGGATCTGAATGGAGATGGGCACGATGATATCGTGATAGGTGCACCGTCTAATGATACAGACAAAGGTGCGGTCTATATCTTCTTCGGCAGTAAGATCGATTTTACCCAAACTACCTTGGACCCAAGCGATGCTAATGTTACCATCGATGGCGGTGCAGGCGATAAATTCGGGTGGTCGGTGGCCGATGCAGGAGATTGGAACGGAAATGGTATATCGGATCTAGTGGTGGGGGCTCCTGGGTCTGGTAAGGCATACGTGTTATTTGGAAGGGAAGATTGGAGTGGTGTCAATGATATCAATGATGCAGACGTGACGATAAGCGGAGCTTC
>JAFDTZ010000120.1 GCA_019594305.1 Thermoplasmata archaeon | reverse complement strand
CTGACGGATACATACAAAAAAGAGATGATCCGCGAACCCAGTACATTCTCATGGCCCAAACCAT
Organism: Thermoplasmata archaeon; assembly: GCA_019594305.1. Taxonomy (GTDB): domain Archaea; phylum Thermoplasmatota; class Thermoplasmata; order Halarchaeoplasmatales; family Halarchaeoplasmataceae; genus Haladaptatiplasma. The sequence goes on along the minus strand of JAFDTZ010000120.1, from coordinate 5,999 downwards.
AAAACAAGTGGTCGGGAGACACCAATCGAAGATGAGCTCGTCTAGGTCGGAGAGAGAAAAAATGTTGATATTGAACTCCCTTTCGGAACATGTAGTGCATATGAATTCCCATGGAATAATCATATGGGGAAACAAAGCAGCAGCGAATTCAGTGGGATTAAACCCCGAAGAACTCGTGGGTGAATTGTGTCACGAACTATGGTTCCAAAGTTCGGAAAAGTGTGAAGACTGTCCTTTATCAGATGCCATCGAGCATAGCTCCAGGGGGGAAGCGGTGTTATCATCTATTGACGGAAGCATATGGTATGTACGTATAGAACCGGTATTCTCAGACGATGAAGAGGTAATAGGTTTTCTGGAGATCAAGGAAGATATAACCGAGAATATCAAGATTAAGGAAGCCCTTTCCGAACAGGAAACCATGTTCCAGATGTTGGTGGATACGGCACCAGCAGCGATTATTATACTAAAGAATGGTTTCATAAAGTATTATAATCGCACCACTGAAAATATCCTCGGTTACAGAGATAAATTACGTTCGATGAAGTTCACGGATATGATCGATGAGGAACAACGAGAACTGGTAAGTAAAAGGTTAAACCAAATGTTGAAAGGTCCGGACCATGTACCCAGTAGATATGAAGTGAATATTATCAACTCAGATGGTGATGAAAAAAGTTTGTACATGTCTTGCGGATGTTTACTCTTTGAAGGCGAGAAATACATTTTGATCGTAGCCATAGATATTTCCGAACAAAAGATATTGGAAAATATGTTGAGGGAAGATTTTAGATGATCTAGACGTAATTGTATCCGCGTATTTTTCTATTAGGTATTTTAAAAGATCAAAACTAAGAACACCCTTTCTCCTTTGCTTACAAAGTTAGTATATGTGTTAATTGCCCTAGCGGTGATCTCAAAATCTTGATTTTAAAACGATTACTCCTTCTTCTCTTGTTATGACCAAAGGCTGTCTTCCCGAAATATGATCCGTTCCTCTCATCTTGAGGACCTCCAGGTATTTTCTGCGGTAACCCTCTTCTTCCATCATGCTGAGTAGAATTACTGCGTCGACCGCGTAACTTATCTGTGCGGGATAGATTTCTCCGGGATTTATCTCACCCGTTAGCACGGTAACAGCCTGCCAGTTTTTAAGTAGATTGGTAAGTTCGAAGAGAAACAACCGATAATCCGTTTCGAAGAAGGCACCCACGACCGTTATGGGGTCGATCACGATCCTCTGGGGCATTATCTCAGCTATCTTATCATCTATGAAATCCAACAACTCTTCGTAACCGTCCCGTTGAAGCATAAGACCCATATCCTCGTACCTGATCTCAGTACCGAAATACTCTTTCTTGATGAACTCGAATTGGCTCGCGTATCGGAGCATCCACTGTGTAGGCTCACTAAGGGTTGTGAAAAAAAGTCCCTGCTCACCTTTCTTGGCCCCATCTATCAGGAATTTCATCGCCAGGGTAGTCTTCCCGGTTCCCGCACTCCCCGCGACCAGAACCACTGATGGGAAAGGGATCCCGCCCTCGATCATCTCGTCCAAACCACTTATTCCACTTGTAATACGTCTAAGTCCGTTACTCATACTTTCACATCCTTTTTTAGTGCCTCGACTTCGATCATGTATTCGGAGTTTTCTATCAATATCTCGCTTAACTCAGGGTTCGATTCTTTGTCTATGGTAACACCGCCCATTATGTGTGGATTAGTTTCTATAAAATTACGGAAAGAAAGAACGAATTTTTCGACATTATCTATATCGTTGTAATTCAACATCGTTGCTATGTTATCTATGATGAAAAAATCCACCGTCTCAGAGGATGGAAAGCCCCTTTCAGCAAATATGCTTCCGAACCCTATCTTGTCGAAAAGGTTTTCTATGTGAAAAGGCCCTTCCAGGAAGTTAACGTGGTCGCTATCTTTCTTTTTAAGACCCGATGCATGGCTAACACCGTCGATATACCATATATTTTCCTGGTTCACCTTGTGCATATGCAGCAGATATGACATGTATTGATGAGGTCTATCAAGTACAACGAAGAAGCCACTTTCCTTTTCGATATCCAAAAGACCTTTCAATAGAAGTAAGTTTGTCTTTCCTATCTGTGTAAATGAAGTGTTGAAAACCAGTAATGAGGAATTGCGGTGTCCCCTTATCTCTTCCATTATCCGTTCCACGAACCGAAGGTCCCTTTCGTTCATATATACACCTTTTTTAACACAAGAAAAGGTTTGATCATATATACTTTTTTACCAAATATCGACTATTTGATATTTCTACCGATATGACATCTTCAAATCGCACCCTCATGTGATTAGATCAAAAAGAAAATGTTTTCATTTTATTTTCTATCGTTGCGAGCTCCCTCTCCGGCAGAACACCAGGATCAAAACCTGTGAGAAATACACCTTCTTTCATGGATGCGATGTCAACTATATTGTCGATGAAGCCGTGGAGACGTTTGAAGGAATTATCATTGATTAAAGACTCTATACCATCCAGGATCACCGTCTTTCCGTCCTTTTCGTAATAACGTATTATCATATCGGCTATGATCTCGAGGTTGGCCGGATTTATGGCCTTCTCTTCATTCATCTTGGTTAGCCAGTAGATATTCACGTTCAGAGACTCCGTTTCGAATACCTCGACAGCCTTATTGGGATGCATCCTTGAAATGATTAAACCTTCACCCGATGTTTTTATCCGTTCTAACCCTTTACGGTAAAACACCTTGGGATGCTTTTCCTTGAATAGGTAAGCCTTCCCGTCTTCAAGTTCAACCTCTTCTGATTCGCCTGTTGAACCCTGCGTACCGGCCGAAGTTGGAGAATCAACTTCTCGTTTAGAGTTTACCTCTTCGAGCACTTTCTTAATATCCGCTCTCATCTGGTCCCTTGTCCATGGTTTCTCGATGTAAAGGTCTACTTTTGCCCTGTTTATCGCATCCCTCGCCAGTTCCAGTTCGGAATATGCGGTTATAAGTACACGTATAATATTCGGGTATTTTTCTTTTACATACGAAAGAAGTTCCACACCGGTCATTCCCGCCATTCGATGGTCGGACAAGATCATATCGAATTTGCCGAACTTAAGTAGTCCTAGGCCGGATTCGGGGTCCGTTGATGTGAACACCTCTATATCCATGTCTTCCCATCTTTCAAGGGTGATTTTAATTAGATCAAGTATGTCTTGGTCATCATCCACTACCAAAACCCGGTACGGCTTGCCCGATCTTTTTTTGAGAACAGTCATTGTGAACCAACATACCTTACGAACAGTATAAATGTTGTTGTCCTAGAGGGACTATATTTACGTACGACCTGTAAAGGGTAAGAAACGCGTATGATAAATCATCCTAAACTAAATTAACGATTACCGATTAGATATCTTATCCGGTGTATTCATGATAGATGTGGACGAACTCAAGGAAAACGGCGAGGTCGGGAAGCTGACGAAACTGCTACATATAGGAGATGTTGAAACGAAGTGGAAGGCCGCATGGGCCCTGGGTGAATTGAGTTCTCTCGACACTATCGACGACCTCCTCTGGATCGTTTTGAAAGAAAAGAACCAGAAGGTACGCCGACACGCCGCTATTGCTCTCAGCAAGATAGGATATATCAAAATCGTGCCGGACCTTGTTTTTGCACTTAAACATCATGATGAAAAAGTAAGAAGAAATGCGGCTTGGGCCCTAGGTGAACTGGAATGCAAGGATGCAATGGGAGAGCTAGTCGACGCATTGAAGGACCCCGACCATGGTGTGCGCTGGTATGCTGCAATATCTCTGGGAAAGATAGGCAACGAAGAAACCGTTGATGACCTTGTGAAGGCCCTTGATCACGGTGACGAAAAGGTCAGGGAACAGGCGGCATGGGCCCTGAGCAAGATCAATGATAATAGGGCTGTTGGAGACCTTATAGATGCACTTGATCACGGCGATGCAAGGGTGAGATGGTTTTCAGCTATTGCCCTGGGGAAGACTCGTTCCGAAAGGACGGAAGAAGCTTTGATAGGTGCCCTTAAACACGGAGATCCTGATGTAAGAAGGCATGCGGCCTGGGCACTGGGCAGGATGGGGGCGTCGAATGCGGTTAGGCATTTGATAGATGGACTGGTGCACGAGGACGAAAAGTTCAGGCAGGTTGCGGCGACCGCATTGGGTAAGATCGGAGATCCCACGGCGGTCAAGCCCTTGATGAAGATCGCATTGACCGACGAGGAAGTTAGCTGGTATGCGGTAGTAGCCCTGGGAGAGATAGGCGACGAGGGGTATCTGGATGATCTTTTGGAGATATCACTGCAACATGAGAATAAATGGGTACGACGACACGCCGCTTTTATTCTGAGGGAGTATGGTAGCGAAAGGACTGTGAACGAGCTAATAGATGCTTTGAAACACGGAAACGAGAAACTCAGGTTCAATGCCGCATGCGCATTGAAGGAGATACAGAATAGTGAAGCAAAGGATGGATTGGAGCGAGCAGTCAGGAAGGACAGCTCAAAAAGGGTTAGCAAAATGGCCATGGAGGCGTTAAAAAGACTGTGATTTACATTACTTGGTTTAATCGCTATTACACTGCAAGTAAATAATAGATTAGTGATTATAAAATATCTTCAAACCTGTTTAAGATCGAAGTTCGGCAACAGAATCTCGAAACAAGCCCCTCCGAGTTCTGGGGATATCTTGTATTCTATGGATCCATCGTATCGCTCGACTATGCATTTTGCGATGTATGTCCCGAGTCCGTAACCTTTGGTACTGGATCCCTTTACCCCTTTTTCGAAGATTTTATCGGATATCGAATCGGGCACGCCGCTTCCGTCGTCCTCCACTTTCACAAAGATATTATCACCTTTGTTACCCGTAGTGACGACTATCTTTGTACCACCCGAATGTTTAATCGCATTCTCCATAAGATTAGAGACCGCCTCCTTGAGCAGATAGCCGGTTAAAACCCTAGCACCACCGGGTCGATGTACGATATTGATCACCCTGCTCTCGGCCTCGGTTTCATAAAAGGATACGGACTGCTCAACTATTTTATCTATATTTATATCCGCGATATCTTCGGTGTATTCAACGCGCGATAGTAAATGAACTTTGTTAATCAGATTCTCACAATCCTGTAAAGCCGATTTAATTTTAAGGAAAAGTTCGGATTGTTCTATCGTGAGCTCCGTATCTTCCAGCAGTCCTATGTAACCCCTTACCACGGTTGCCTTGTTCCTGATGTTGTGGCGTAATAATGCATACAAGTTTTTTTTATCGTCTTCACGCAGTCTTTCCGCCATTGATATTCTAGTTTCTTCCACAACTTGCAAAATCTTTTCAGGTAATCTATCATATGTCTTGTTATTTTTAACTATGTATTCATTAATACCCGTTCTAAAAGCCTTAGCCGTTATTTCCTCGTTACCGCTGTCAGTTAACATGATTATAGGTACATCGGGTGTTTTCTCCTTCATGCAACGAACTATCTCAAGACCATTACTCCAGTTGAGTTTATAATCGGTTATTACGATATCATAGTCCTTCCGTTCCAAGTGATTATATAGTTCGGACTTTTCGAACACATCGATAATGTTTACATCCCGCATCTGGTCTTCTATTACCCGTCGCGCGAGTTCACGGTCGTCGGGGTTATCGTCGATAAGAAGTATGGTTAAAAATCCCACAGACATGTCTTTTTTAGTACACATGCTAAAACAACAAAGACATACTTGTATAAATCAATAATCTTCAGCCGAATTATACCTTATGTATAATTGTACATAGCTACCAGTGTTATAATGACCTACGATTTTTCTACAAACGATAAAACAAGAAAATACATACTGGCCGTCTTATGTACAAATCATTGATATTTAATCGTAATGTCTAAATATCATACATTCGTAATGAACAAACGACCATGAAAATACTATTGGTTGATGACGATACAGGATTCCTTGACCAGGCGAAGATTTTCCTGGAACGGTG
>JAFDTZ010000091.1 GCA_019594305.1 Thermoplasmata archaeon | reverse complement strand
GTACTCGTTCCATACTGGATTCCACTGTCCGATGGCTGCGTACTTTCCTATGCCATAACCATCGTATATATCTTCCACTACTTGCTTCCTGCTGATGAGCCAGTTAGTCGCGTAGCGTATCTCACGGATGGCCCACGGATTGAAGTAATTCAGGTTTCCATCGCCAGTTGAGTCAAGCTCTGCATAGCCACCGGTGGTCGCTGTGTTGAAAAACAAATTATTGTAAAAGCCATAGCTCTCCAAAATTTTCAATTGTGCCTTCCATTCGTCGCTGAGTTCATCGTAGTAGGGACCTTCCACACTTTGAATGAACACATCCAGTGCGCCGAATGCGGTGTCTCTGATACCGACTGATTGATCTATCCTCACTTCCAGCCTTATGTGTTGTACGTACTCACCTCCGGAAGTTAGTTCGCCTCCTTCATCTCCGAGGACAGTACCTACGACGCTGAACAGGAGTACAACCACAAGGAGTATGCTAATTAGCGTCGCGAACTTTTTGGCTTCTCCGACCTTTTTTTGCATTTTCATCACGCTCCTAAATGGTTTTTTTTTAACCTTAGTTAAACAATACTTATGTTCCCGGTAATATAAGTAATTTCCGCGGATTTATTAATATCGTACGTAAAACCTTCAAAATATTTATCAACCAATAGTGGTATTGACCGTATCGATAACATGACATACCTATTCTCAGTGGATATAGAAGGGGTCTCCGGGGTCGTTTCCATAAAGCAAACCGATATGGAATCAAAGGAATACGAGACCAGCAGGGAATTGATGACCAAGGAAGTGAACGCCGCCGTGGCCGGTGCCTTCGACGGAGGTGCCGGTTCCGTACACGTTACCGACGGACACGGCAACATGCGTAACCTCAGCATCGAGGAACTGGACGAAAGAGTAGAGATCTTCTTGGGCTATCCGAGGTTACAATCGATGATGGAGGGATTGAGCAAGGAAACCACCGCCGTGGGATACATCGGGTACCACGGGTCGGCCCACAGCTTAGGTACCCTTGCCCATACCTATTCAGGTAGGGTTGTCGATAAGGTACACGTGGGCGATAAAATGGCCGGGGAGTTCGCCCTGAACTCGTACCTGGCCGGAGAATACGAAGTCCCCGTTTTCTTCATATCGGGCGATCAGGAAGCCGTGCGGGAAGCCAAGGAGCTCTACCCTGAGATACCTCATGTGATCTCGAAGTACGCTACCGGAAGGTACAGCGCCCGCTGCATGCATCCTAAAGCGGTGAGGGACGAGATAAAGGCGGTTGTAAGAAAGGCGGTTGAAGAGGGGAAGGGTAAGGTAATACGACCGGAAGATGACGTAATACACGCGTGGTTCACGGATTCGGGTAAGCTGGACAACCTTGAACTGCTGCCCAGTGTTGAAAGAACGGGTCCGAAGGAATTCGTCATAGACACCGGTAATTACGAGACCAACTACAAGGTTTTCAGGGCGTGCACCATGCTGGCCACCACCGTTTCACAGTAGGTAAAAAATGGCAGAACCTTAAAATACATACCAGGATGTTGATGTACCATGACAAGGGCAGCCGACAGGTTACTGGACGCCATAGAAGAAAAGAAAAATCCATCTGTGGTCGGGTTGGACCCCAGGATAGGACTCATACCCGAACATATCAAGGAGGAAGCTGCAGGGGAAGGAGTGATGCCTTTCGAGATAGTCCATAATTCACTGGTGAAGTTCAATTACGCCATCATCGATGCGGTGAAGGACATAATACCGGCGGTGAAACCCCAGATGGCTTTTTACGAACAGTACGGCAGCTGGGGTGTCAAGGCCATGGAGAGTGCCATAACATATGCCAGAAACCGGGGTTTGGTCGTCATAGAGGATGCCAAGAGGAATGACATAGGCAGTACGGCAAAGGCCTACGCCGACGGGCATCTGGGTATGGTGGAGATTTCTGATAAAACCTTCGTCACCTCCATGGGTGCGGATTTTATCACCGTGAACCCCTATCTCGGCACCGACGGAATAAGACCTTTCCTGGACTCCTGCAAAGAGTACGACAGGGGTATCTTCGTGCTGACGAAAACGTCCAACCCGTCTTCGGGAGAGATACAGGATGTATTGACCGGTGACGGCGTACCGGTTTACGAGCTAGTGGCAGGCCTGGTTAACGAATGGGGAAAAGAGCTGATGGGTACCGGCGAGTATTCGTCCGTGGGCGCGGTGGTGGGTGCTACCTACCCCAGGGAAGCGGAAAGACTACGCGAGCTCATGCCCAACACCATATTCCTTGTGCCGGGATACGGTGCCCAGGGAGGAACCGCCGAAGACGTCATGCCCTGTTTCGACCAACAAGGCAGCGGTGCGGTGGTTAATTCATCCCGTGGGATCACCTTTGCATACCAAAAGGAAGCTTACAGGGAGGATTACGGACCGGAGGAATTCGCGGAAGCCGCAAGGGCCGCCGCATCGGACATGAGGGCGGACCTCTTGGAGGCCCTGGAAAAGAGCGGTAAACTGCCCAAGGGATGGTAGCACAAACACGGGATCCCCGTATAATATCTTCGTTATATTCACGTCCGAGTACGTTAAGAGTTGTCCCTCAAGTGGTTGGATTTAATTATTCACCTTTTGACCATCTCGTCCGAGATTGAAGAAAAAGCTTTTATATTCTGTTCATATCAGAAAAAAAGCGTACATGGGCTGATGAGTACATGAACTCCGAAGATGATGACTGGGACGATAGAGAATGGTACAACAAAGAATGGGAAAAAAAAGAGTGGGGCAATGACGGTTACGGCGACCATGGATACGAGGATGCATCGGTGTTCCGAAGGATAATAGCATATCTTATAGATGTGATCATATTGGGTGTAATCACCTTCATTATACTCTTCGTATTTCTCTCCAGCTTACCCATCGATACAGCAATAGATATTGTCTCTTACCAAAACTTTGGGTACCGATTCATGATATCATCCCTCATCTTTCTCTTCTGGCTATGTTACTTCACCGTGATGGAATCAAATTACGGTAAAGGTGCTACCATCGGAAAGAGATTCATGAATATCAAGGTGATTGATGCCTGGGGTAAAGACATCAACCTGATCCAATCATTCCTACGGAATATAGTAAGATGGGTATGGCAGATCCCTTGCTTCGGTTTTATCATACTGATAATAGAAACCTTACTGGTAGCCCAAAAAGGTAGGCGTTTCGGAGATATGCTGGTCGATAGCCGGGTTATCGTACGAAGCGATATATATATCGGAACCAGAGAATATGAAGTATATAGTGATTTCCAAAGGTATTGATTCCACCGTCAGTCTGGTCCTGTGGTATAGACGACAAGATCTCCGGTAACCCGCACTTCACCACGAGTGATCATACAACTTCCTTCGTAGGTCATAAATAATACTAATAGAAATTATTGTATCCCGCAACACTTTTATTCACCTCGGGAACTTCGGGCTCAAGTGAATACCATGAACTATGAGCACGTAGAATATACGGATGTGAACGAGATATTGAAAGGAGAGCATACCGGAGGAAAGGTATGTATACGGGGCTGGATACACCGTACAAGGAATATAGGCAACATGGTATTTCTCAATATCAGAGATCCAACGGGTGTAGTGCAGGTGATGGTTTCCAGCGATTCGGTGGAAAATTACGAGGATATCAAACCATTGTTGGTGGAATCATCCGTCGAGGTGTGCGGCGAGGTTGCCGAGGACAGACGGGCACCCGGCGGATACGAGATCCGGGCGTCGGGTGTGAATATAATTCACGCCGCGGATGTGTTCCCTATCCAGGAAGACCACAGCGTCGAGCACCTCCTTGATAACAGGCACCTGTGGCTCAGGTCCACCTATATGCGGGACATACTCACGGTCCGCTCAACTGTATTCGGAGCCATACACGAATACTTCAGAGATAATGGTTACAAGGAATTCCAGTCTCCTATCCTCACACCTCTGGCGTGCGAAGGCGGCTCCACACTGTTCCCGGTGGATTATTTCGGCGACGAGGTCTATCTGGCCCAGAGCTGGCAGCTCTACGCCGAAGCCGCAATATTCAGCCTGGGTAAGATATACACCATGGCACCCAGCTTCAGGGCGGAGAAATCCCGAACAGCAAGACATCTTACGGAATACTGGCATGCGGAAACCGAGGCTCCGTGGCTGGAGTTCGACGAACTTCTTGAGCTGGCGGAAGGGATGGTCTGCAACGTGGCTAAAAGGGTACTCGAGAATAACCGGGAAGAACTCGAGAGACTCAGGGGCGGCGACATGGACTACCTCGAGAGGGTAAAACCTCCTTTCCACAGGATCACATACGAAGAAGCCATATCGAAACTAAATGAGGCGGGACTGGATATAGAGTACGGTGATGATTTCGGCGCCCCCCACGAGCGTGAACTCACCAAGATATACGACAAACCCGTCTTCGTCACCCATTATCCCGAAGAGATAAAGGCATTCTACATGAAGAGGGCGCCGGAGGACGAGAGCAAGGTACTGGGCTTCGACCTTCTGGTGCCCCATGTGGGAGAGCTAATAGGTGGCTCCCAGAGGGAGACCGATATCGGGGCCATGGAAAGCCGCCTACGGAATGAAGGTGAAGACATATCGAGATACGGCTGGTTCCTGGATACTCGAAGGTACGGTAGCGTACCTCACTCGGGCTTCGGCCTTGGGGTGGAGAGATTGATAATGTGGCTCTGCAGCCTGGAACATATACGGGACTCCATCCCCTTCCCCAGAACGCCTAACCGGTACAGGCCGTGAGCGTCATCGGTACATTATCTCCGCATACTCGCAGTACATATCAACCGCTTTGACCAGTTCGTCCAGATCTATCCATTCGTCGGGCTTGTGTGCCACATCCACCTGCCCGGGGCCGAAGATGAAGGTATTGGGGTTGGTCTCGGCGAACCTGACCATCTCGGTACCGTAGGGAACCGCCCACAGGTCCGTCTTGGCGATCTCCAGCATCTTACATACGCACTCGGCGTCATCATCCACCTTTACCGGGTCCAGGTACTGTATCAACTCGAACTCGAAGGGTACATCCACGGATCGAAAGAGATGCTCGCGTATGCTCTCCCGGTCAAAGGTATGGGGGAATCTTACATCGACCTCCGCCGTACATTCGTTGGGTATCACATTGGTGGCGCTTCCACCCCGGATAACATCGACACAGCATGATATATCGTCCGTACCCGCGGGTATATTGTTTTTGGAGTTCAGCTTCTCCAGCAAGGGCAGCATCTTGATTATAGCGTTCTCACCCTTCTCTGGCATGCTCGCATGGGCGTTCACACCCTTTGTCCTTACCCTGAACTGAAACACTCCCTTCTCCCGTGTCACCACCAACATGCCCGTGGGTTCGCAGATCACCACCGCCGGGGCATCCACGATCTCGGGCTCGTGGGCCACCGCCAGTGCACCGTTCATGGAAACCTCCTCGTCGGTGGTAAATACGAGTGAGAAGGGTATACGGCGTTCCACCAATTCTTTGGCGGTTGCTATCATCGCCATGCAGGGTCCCTTCATGTCCAGAGTGCCCCGACCGTACATCCTGTTTCCCACCACTTCACCCTGCTCCCTGCTCCAGCCGTCCCCTAGGGGAACCACATCGAGATGACCTGAAAAGCACACTCCGCCACTACCGTAAGAAGCTAATATCACCGGTGCGTGACTATCTCCATACACCTCCCGCACTTCAACACCGATACCCAAGAGTATTTCTCGAGTGAATGCTATTATTTCGTCCATATTGTTATCGCTAACACTCTGAATTCTGACCAATTTTCGAAGGTTTTCAACTATGTATTCTTTCATAGTCATCGTAAGAGCATCGTAGTATAAAAAGGTCTACTCGTGTCTCTAGTTTTTTTGATCATAACACGGTTTTTTCCGCTATGAAATCCGGTTCTTCGACCATTAAGGATATGAAAACAACTCCAACCAAACCGACCACCATAGCTATAAAAAAGGGGAGTCTTAAACCAGCAACATCTGCAATTACTCCACTCAAGAAAGAACCGCTCGCGAATGCTAGATTTTGTGCAAAGTTGTAAACGCCCATGCCTTTTCCCCTATGCCTCGTTGGTGTTAGGGAAGATACAAAGGCGGGAAAAGATGGTCTCGATAGAGCCCTACCAAATGTGTAGAAGGCGACAGCACTCATTATAAACATAAAACTCATGGATAGCCCGATCACACCGGCGAATATAGAGGAGATTATGCCTCCGGCGATGATCAGCTTTTTCCTTCCGATCCTGTCCGACAGACTTCCTGCCGGAAACATTATCACCATCTGGACCAGGCCGATGAGTGTGAATATGCCGGCTATCTGTAGGCCGGAGAGGAGCAGTACTTCGTCACCGAATAAAGAAAGTAGCGGCCACACCATTGCCAAACCAAAGAACACCGTAAAGGAACCTATGGTCAATCCAAGGAAGGTTTTAGGAAATGGGGTGATATCTTTTAATTTAAATTTGAGAAAGGAAAAGGGATAACTCCGTCTTTGAATATACGTTTCTTCCTGTACACTACCCCCATAGGACTCTTTCAACCCGATATACAATAATACAGCACTTACTCCTGCCAATGCTGAAGTGAAAAAGAAGGGGACGGAAAGAGAATAGTAACTGGCGATTACACCGCCTAATATGGGACCTGTTGCGTTACCACTGGCGAATGAAACGGCATATATGCCCATCGCCTTTCCTCTATCTTCTTCTTTAACTATATCTCCTATGAAAGCCATGGCCACCGGCCATACGAGACCGGAGGCCGCACCCTGGCCCGCTCGATATATTAAGATCTCAGCGACTGAACCTGCGGTACCAAACAAAAACATCACTACTACGTAAAGGCACATACCGAAGATCATAACGGGTTTCCTACCGTACATATCAGCAGCCTTTCCGCCCAGAGGTGCGGTGAATATTTTTACTACCGAAAACAAACCTACCATCATGCCGATTTGACTCTTGCTGGCTCCAAAATCCCTTGCATATATGGGGAGAAAGGGCATGATGAGACCGAAACCTATCATACTTACAAAAACTGCAAAGCACAGGATCGACAGTTGCCTGTACTTTAACACGATCTTGAAGTCAGCAATGATGCTATTTACACCAAAGGGTTCCTTTTCGGGACTTTCCATCTCGAATTGTGATTTAGCAGATTTATTTAAACATTTGCATATGTATGCAATTGTTCAGAGAAAAAATATTGTAAAATATAATAGGAATAGTAGTAACGCTATTATTAGACCGATATAGAACATTTTCATGGTCATATTCTTGTCACTGCCTAAGATAATGGGGATAGGACCGATGAAAACAACGCCTCCGTACTTACTACCCCCTTTAGTGCTCCGCATATCCCCGGCTGACGAATCGAAGAACCATATCAAGAAAGAGGATATCAAAAGTAATATGGAAATAAATAGTAACACACCACCGTATATAATAGGGATGAATATCACTAATGCGATCTTTGATTCACCTGTAAGTAGAGATACCGCCATAAGTATCAAGCCCGCCACGGCTAATATAACAGACAGTATGGTTCTTTTCATGTTATATATGATACCATTAAGTGATATATATCATTATTTGTTGCTACTCTCACATCAGATAACTTTTATTATTACCTCTCTTTTCGTGAGTTCATCACAAGGGCCCGTGGGGTAGCTTGGTCCATCCTTCGGCGTTCGGGACGCCGGAACCCGAATTCAAATTTCGGCGGGCCCACTTTCCATTAATTAAAAAAATACTACTTATTTACGGCTATTCTGGACGACCATACACCTTCGGGTATATCGTCGTAAACGCTAATCGTTTCCTCGTGATCGTCTTCTGAAACACTTTCCATCTCGATCAAGTTTTTTATATTGCCTTTATTGAACAGCCAGTAATGTATACGCCACTCTCTACCATCATAGAGGGTAGTCTCCTCTCTCTCGGTGGTGAGCAGCCCCGCGTCCTCCAGCATATAAAAAACATCTCTATCTTCCTGCTCAAGTACGTTATCGATGATCCTCTCGCTAAAACCGAAGAAGTGAAGCACGTGCTCAGCCATGGTTTTAGCCGCCCTTTCCTCCATACGCCTGCCGTCGATACTGTTCTTAATGGCGGTGGCCAGTTGATCTATAGTCAAGGGAGTATTAACGGTATATATCATGTTGTTTTCTGCCATGTTTATCATTTCTTCCGTTCTAATGTATATACTTGTTTTTCTAACTATAAATAACTTTTGTCACAACGATAGAACAATTCTTCGTTCACATCATCGCTTCTCTTTCTTCCTGCCATGCGTCATTTATATGATCTACCGATATGGAATCAAAACCATTTACCTTTTTAAAGAAGTAATTATCATAGCCGCAGCAGAGCAGTTGCCAGTTTTCCCAATGACCCATATTCTTCCACAGCCATCCGGAATCGAGTTCAAGGAAGTGCAGCCTTCCATGTTCCTTCCATGATATCTCGATAACTCCGAATTCTACGGCTATCTCATATAATATCCTTGATAGCAGTATGGTATCTCCCTTTAACTGCTTGAGGTCATAGCCGTTCCTGAGCATCTTGGGATGATTTACTCTTATGGCGTTCAAGCCTTCGGCTTTACCTAGGGAAGAATTGGTTTTATCCATGGTCAAAAAGAAAACTCCTTTCCTGATATCGAATTCCTTTACAAAACTTCTGAATTGATCCCTTATCAACGAATCCGCGTTCTCCAATCTAGTACTTTCTTCATCAGAATATCTGAGCTGCTGGGGATTAGTTTTTCCAGCCACTTGCACTGATATACTTGAAGTCCCC
>JAFDTZ010000057.1 GCA_019594305.1 Thermoplasmata archaeon | reverse complement strand
GGATTTTTTGGAAACGTGAAACGTTTTCAGATTTTAATGATATGGTTTTATTCCATCTAAATGTAACATACCGGGATGAACTTCACTTCCGTATCCTGGATCATATCTTCACCCCAGAAATCCTTGGTAACCACCACGGCCCTTTTTGGTCTGTAGGTCGAAATATAGCTGCGGTATCCCCTTGAGATCCTTGGAGAGTTGAAACTTTTGTACTTCACTTCTATGGGTATGGTTTCCATCCCATGTCTATATATAAAGTCGACCTCGGCTTGACCCCTGGTCCTCCAGTAATTGACTTCTTCTGCCCCATGGCATCTCAGTTGAGACAGTACAAAATTCTCCACCATCTCTCCCTGGTCCCTTCTGTTCTCGACCGGTAAAAAATTTTTTAGTGCATGGTTTCTCAAGCCCGGATCAACGAAGTAAACCTTTGGATTTTTTCTTAACTCCGTCCTAAGATTTTTGTGATAAGGTTTGATCAGGTCTATTACGTAGGTCTCTTCCAATACGGATAAGAACTCCTTGGTCTTCTTGTAGTACAGATCCCCGGAGTCTGATAGATTACTGTATTTGATCATTCCCCCCAGTTGACTGCTCAATATTCTAACGAATCGTCTCATCTCCGAGGACTCTTGAATACGCAACAGGGCTACGATATCTCTCGTGATGTACGTATCAAATAGGTTTTTCAACACCGTCTTTTTCATCTCCACACTATCGGATTTTATGACCTCCGGATATGAACCGTAGAGTATGAACTCCTTAAAAAAATCCTGGAAGTCCGAAACGAAAGGATCCTCTTCCACATCCAGTTCGGTACCCTGCCGTATGAAATCCATAACACGAACGTTCTTTTTTTCGTATATGCGTGCCAGTCTTTTTTCCTTCACATTGAGGAACTCCCAAAAAGAAAAGGGGTAGAGCTCGGTGGAGAACATCCTGCCCACCAAGTGTTTTGAAGTACTACCGGTCAGCTCGAGAGATGAAGAGCCGGTTATGATGAATTTAACGTTCTCCGTAGTATCGTACATAAACTTCAACTTTTCACCTCCATCAGCCAGATAGTGGAACTCGTCCAGGAAGAAATAATGCTTTTCACCATCGGCAAGGTAGCTTTCAACTGTATCACGTGGTTTCTTATCGAACTGCTCCCTGAAGTCCGGATCCTCCATAGTTTTGAAAATGATGTGACCTTCATCCACCCCTCTTTCTTCCTTCAACCAGTTTATCAACATCCTCAAAAGTGTCGTTTTCCCCGACTGGCGAGGCCCCTTTATGGCGATCACTTCCTTCCGCTCGATCCACGATTTCACCGTTTCCGTCAACTCTCTCTCATAGTACTCTTCCATATCAGTATTCGATTCCATGTTTACGACCTCATAAACACATAAGAACTCTACAATTATTTAAAACTTTTCAGGAATAGTAGAACTATTGTTGAATACAATTTACTTTTGGTAGACTTATTCCGGGATGTTCTGAACGGATCAAGAGGCTATCAAATTCATATCTATATGTTTTTACGCACCCACAATAGAGCACATCGGAATCAAGGATTCCAATTCTTGATGGAACAAGGTATTTTACTGATATACCCCAATAGCTTTAACCTTATGGCGCACTCATTTAGCCTTCAGTTATCATGGATATTTTCAAGCCCTTTGATATACTGATTTAATGGACATATCCTGTTGAGAATACTCCATCGTAAGAGTGTCTCCGTCGATGGTGTAGTCGTAGATCATCGTCTGATCAACACCTAGTGACAATTCTACTCTGCCATCGCCGAGATCTTCCCACTCGAACTCGTCATACTCTCCTTTATCGAAGTTTGTACCGGTACCGTCACTCCTGAATTCTATCCATCCGTCGAGTTCACGATAGTCAATTCCAAAACCTCCGAACTCAGCGTAATCACCGTTCCATCTGTCTACCAACGGGGATTCACTCCCGGGCATGGTCCATATAAGCAAGAATGCGATAACTGCCACCACGGCGATGACCCTTATCATCAAAGGCAAGTAGCTCTTTTTTGCCGGAACGTCCTGGGGTCCCTGATGCATGGGCTGACCGACATCTTTGTCCTGGACTATATCCCGATCGCTACTTTTATTCATCAATATAAAGAAATCTACGCTTCTATTTATAACGGTTTATACGTGTAGATCATATTCACGGATTTGCAGTTTTGTTTTAAAAACATATAACATTATATACACACACGCTTATCTTGACATGGTACATGACGGTAAAAAAATTAGAAAGGATAGATACGGGTGATCTTTATCTTCACAGCTTCATGGTTTCGCTGATATTTTTTGCATCAATGGCCATCATATTACAATTTTTAAATTCTTCCTTCAATCTGCTAAACCCATGGAAGTTTGAAGTGATATTCCCCATGACGGCTGTGGCAATGATACCTCTTACATTATATCTATTAAATCGACCCTACCGCTCCTCTATTTCGTGGACGATCCAAATACCCATGTCTTCCGATATAGCACAAGAATATTTGCAATCCAATATCGATAACACGGTTTCCTGCATCCAGGATAAATTATCTACGGATTGGTATCTTGTGATAAGATCCAGCTATGACGGATACGATAGATTATTCGAAAGGGGTGATAGTGTAAAGTTGGTGTGCGAAGATAGTTTCGTAATCTACGTGAACGGAGACGTTAACAGATTGGGCATTATCAACATCCGGGTGGTGCTTAGGATACTATCCTTGGACAAAGGATCTATAAAAAAACTCGATCAAATGCTCGAATGCATAGTCAATGAAGTGCTGCCGATTATAAATTGAATATCAATAAGCCGGTTCGTAGATTGCATCCCTCCTCCATTCCAACCATAACTCTATCAACTCGAAACCGAAAGAAAGTGTTTCTTCACCAGTAAACTCCCGGGTCCTGATGGCCTCCCTTATTATTTCGTCAGCTTTACTTATCTTCAACGTGATCATCTTTCTAGATTTCAATATAGGATGGCGATTTGAAATAACGTTTTATCTTTAGCTCTACATATAGTAATAGGACTAAGCGGTTGCGGCACCTTTATTCCATTCGGCATAAATATTTTATACCTGTAAGCATATCGCCTCTTGGTATCATGGAAGATAATCCGTTCATATTCGGTAAGATCGTAGAGGGACCCCAGTTTGCGGACAGGGTGGACGAGAAGGAAGAGTTGATCAGAGCTCTTTCATCCGGCGAGAATGTGATATTGTACTCGCCCAGAAGGTATGGAAAATCATCCCTTGCTGCTGTGGTCTCCAATGAATTGAAGGAAAAAGGAATGCCCGTAGGTAATATAGATATGGAATACATCTCCACGAGAAGGGCATTGGCAGAATGTGTTGTATCTACCACACACGAGGCCTTTCATCCGAAGAGAAAGGATTTTATGGACAAACTGAAGGATCTGAAGGAGCATCTGCCAAGTATAAAGGTAAAACCCTTTGAAGATCTTCCCATGTCCATAGAGTTCGATGCACCTTCGGTAGACCAAGAGAAAGCTCTTGAGAAGGCCGTTCAACTGCCTGAGATATACGGTCGGAAAAAGAAAATGGTAATGGTCATAGACGAATTCCCCTTTGCGGTACAGAATATAGGTGGTAACATACTTCACCTGTTGAGAGGTATAATGCAGACGCAAAATAACGTATCATACCTTTTTTTAGGCAGCAGCCGTAGCATGATGAGAGAGATATTCGATACCAAGACGAGTCCCTTCTACAAATTTGGTAAAAAGATGTATTTAGATGTTATACCACATGATGATTTTGCACATTTTATTAAAGAGAAATTTCGGGATCATACAATATCCGATGAGTTCGTGGAGTTGATACTTGATGCGACCAAATGCCATCCGTACTATACACAGCAGCTTTGTCACGAGATATGGGATATACTGAAAGAAAAGGAAACGATAACAAAGGAACTTTTTGACAAAGCAATGGATAGAGTACTCACCAGGGAGAAAGCGGTTTACCTTGAGATTTTAGACTCTCTACCGGGAACACAAATGAGAATGCTTAAATCCATCGCCGAGGGTTGGGAGAATTTATACTCGAAGGATTCACTCATAGCTCTGAACATGAGCAGCGGTACGGCACAGAAAGCCGTCAAAGCGCTTATCAAAAAAGATATAGTCTCAAAAAAGAACGGGGATCTGGAGTTGGAGGACCCGTTCTTCGAGATATTCGTAACACGTAATGTACTGTGAGGATGATCTGTAAGCAACTCACAGCAACGGATACCCCCGCAAGAACGTCAGGTTGTCGGTATAGCAGTCCCGGATATAATCTATACCCATATCACCAGCCGCTCCAAGACCCCATACCGGCACCGGGCAGTCGATATCTTGTGGTTGTGTAACCTCTTCACGAAAGATGCCGATATAGTTAACTATAAATATCATTAATCGTTATATGCCACTATAATATGTCTACCACAACGATCCAGATCAAAAAGGAAGTTCGTGACGAACTGAAAAAGGTTGGAGATATGGATGACGATTACAACAGCGTAATAGAAAAACTGTTAAGAGAACACAACCGGAACAAGCTGATAGAATACAGTCGTAAAGTGGTCGAAGAACGTAAAAAGGATTTTGTGAACTTGGATGAACTTTGAGGTTCTTGTTCTGCCGGATCTCTTAAAGAATATTCCTCCTGATAGAGAGGCGCTGATAATAAAATCACTAAAAAAACTGAAGGATCCGTATCCGGGTACAGGTGAAGGGGATAAGGAAGAGATCAAAGGGACGGATGATGTTGTATACCGTCTTAGGATCGGTGATCACAGGGCATTCTACAGGATAGAAAAGGAGAATTTAAAGGTATATGTGTTCGATATACTTACTTCAGAACAGGCACACAAAAAATACGGCCGTCTTTGAGCTGATTTCACTCACAACAGCGGATACTCGCTTATTCATTTAACCTCCAGCCATTTTAGGATATGTAAAGAAGTCAAGAACGAATTCTCAAAATCGGGTACCTCTTTCAACTGATGCTCCAATGATTTTGACCAACCTATCTTTAGTTTTTCTTTATTTTGATTGTATTTCTCCAGAGTTGGTGTTATACCTCTGACTTCACATTTTTTCGCAAAGATGGCTTTTAGATCTAATTTTTCTATCCGTGGCCAAAGGTTACATACGTCGTACAGGTCTCTTGGCCAACTTCTATCACACAGAGCTCTAATCTTTTCAATAGTAATTTCAGCTAACGAATATGTTACCAAATCGATTTGGCACGCATCCGAATAACGATGTATCAGACGATGCTTTTCCACAGGTGTGACGATCACCTCTTTTCCCTTTTCTGTTATGTCGAGATCCAATCTTATACGAATATTTTGTGACAACATGGAATTATAATTCAGCTTGATTTTCCAACCGGTTTCCACACTCTTAAAGCTGGCTTTATCTTCGAAAATTATCCCTTCTTTGCTTCGCAATTCTTCTTTGACCTCGGTGATAAGAGACGTGATATGCTCCTGCTCCATCCTTTTTGATAGTGTAAAATCCAGATCGTTTGAGAACCGGTAATCCCGTATGAAGGCTTTGCGTATCGCGGTTCCACCTTTGAATACGAGAAAGTCGGATTTTGAATACAATGATCTAAGAAAATGATTTTGCACATAATCTCGCTCTATCGTGGTCGTAGGGATCCCATACAATCTCCCGTTCTCTTTAATCTCATCTATATTGATCATCTAACTTCCTCCATATCCCGCTCCTCCATGTTAATTATCAATCTCCACTTGCTGTTTTTATGACCTTCTTCAGGCATTACCGGATCCAGGAGAAGATAATTCCGTATAGAACTATCCAGAGGTGGAACCTCGATATCCAATCCGTAGTAGTCGTTCAAAAATCCCAATCGTCTTATCACACCAGTGTTCCCTATCCTTTTCGCATAATCTACCAAACGAGCGGGATTGTGTTCTTTCTCGGTAAGGCCTTTTATCACTTCTATCACACCTCCGCAGTGCTGTGGTTTATCAAGGCAATCAACTATGGTCTTCTCCCTATCTGTGATGGCTACGACAGTATTGTTGATCCTTTCTTTGAATATCCCAAAAAATTTTTTCCGTATCAGACGGATTATCCTATAGTTCACACCAAAAATTTCCAGCCTTTGGTACTTTTTTCGCGATATGGTCTGTATGAAAACCGTAGATGGAATCTGTTCCGTTAAACCATGATGATGCAATGCACTCCAATATGCTATGCAATAGGGTTCTACCAGCATGGAACCGACGATGAACTCGTGGAGGGTGTATTTTTCCTTCTCCGCCCCCAGGGGCAGCAGCATATATTTTCCTTTCTCTATCCGCTCGATCCACCCATTCTTCTCCAGCCGATAGATAAATTTCTTTAAGGCATCTTCGCTCATGTTTGTATTGGCTCGAACATCATCTATAGTGAACACGTCATCGAGACCGGCAAACCTTTCTACAAATGTCGATTTTCTCATCGATATACACCGTAATACATTTTATTGTCCACTACAGTGTATGTTATTGAGAAATATAAGCGTTTTGGTTAAACTGTTATATCCTCACATGCCGGCCGTTAACACGCCCTATACCCTACAACAGCGGATATTCCCGCAAGAACGTCAGGTCGTCGGTATAGCAGTCCCGGATATCGTCGATGCCAAGCCGGAGCATCACCAAACGCTCCAAACCGAGACCCCACGCCAGCACCGGACAATCGATCCCGTGTGGCCTTGTAACTTCTTCCCGGAAGATACCGGCGCCGCCCATCTCCAGGTATTTGTCTTTGTACAGTGCGAAAACTTCTAAACTGGGCTCGGTGAACGGGAAGTAGGACGGTCTCACCTTCACATCATCGAACCCCATCTTCCGATAAAATTCTTTCATCAGCCCGATCAGCATGTTTAGGTTCGCTCCCTCCTCCATGACGATACCTTCGATCTGAATGAACTGTGATAGATGGGTAGCGTCACTCTTCTCCGAACGGAAATTCCAATCCAATCCAAAGGCCTTGAGCGGTGGGTCCGGGTTCTCCGATAGATAACGTAGGGTCGCAACGGTGGTGTGTGTTCTCAACACCCCTCGCCGTGCTTCTTCCTTACTCCATTTGTAGCCCCACCCCGAAGAGCGCGTGCCCCCGCCGTTCTCGTGCATGGCTTTCACCTTATCCGCTACTTCGTCTTCGATATCCAACTTCGCCGGTCGTTCAAGATAAAATGTATCCTGAAGGTCGCGGGCCGGATGGTCCTGGGGCGAGAAGAGAGCGTCAAAATTCCAGAACGCACTTTGGATAAAATCGTAGTTTATCTCGGTGAATCCCATATCCAAAAAAACACGTCGTACGATCTCTATCTCTCTCTTCATGGGATGTCTTTTACCGCCGTACTTAGTGGGTGCGAAAGCTTTCACATCGTAAGGTCGTATCTCGGCTTCCTTCCATGCTTCGGTACGGATTATTTCCGGCGTTAACTGTGATATCTGGGGCTTGAGCACGATTCCTTTATCTACGATATGTCGACCTTGATCGGTCAGTTTTACGGTCCTTATCACTTTCCGCTCTTCTTTCAATAATTCCTTACGAGATTTAAGTTTCTTTACTACGTATTCGTCAAGATCTTCGCCGGGAAGTTCACCTCCCTTGGCAAGTCTTCGTATCAACTCTTCGTCCGCCCCCTTATCCCGCAGGGCTTTTTTACCCTTTTTTGTCATCTCCAAGAACGTCTCTCCGCCATCTTTAACAAATCTAGCCCAACCTTTCTTTTTTAGCCACCCTACGGCGATACCTGATCTTTTATCGCCCAACCCACTTTTTTCAGATATCTCGGATATGCTGCATTTACCGCCAGCCTTCTTCAAATATTTTAAAGCCGTCCTTTCGGGGAGGTCCTTCTCTCCCATACTCTTCTTAGCTAGTGAATAATAATATAATATATTCTCGTCAACCCCCACCAGTCCTTTGGAGTTCAACCATGATACGGAGTTCATCACCTGTGCTTCCTACTCAAAATCCCCTTTCCGGACGATCTCCGAAGGCGAGGCCTTACCGCCCAATTCATCTAGGGTAAGCAGCGTACGTTTTTCCAGGTGACTCAATTCGTCTATCATTGTTTCGTGCATACCCTACACCCCATATAAATATTTCATCGTGTGCCTGTTTGTTATTGATTTTTAAAGCATGCTGCCTATCTCTTTCTCCACAACCGCAACAATTTTTCCCGATCTGATCATGTTTTTGATTTTTTCGATGTCCTCCGCCGGTGATCTATCACCATCAAGAGGCGGTATGTATCTCCTTATGTATCTATATGCGGCTTTAACACCTTCACCGGGACTTAAATCGTGATATTCCAACCCCTGTGCGGCAGCAAGTGCTTCAATGGCAACCACGTACTGTACGTTACTGATTATTTCACGGGCATGCCTTGCAGCGATGGTACCCATGCTGACGTGGTCCTCTTGACCTGCTGACGTGGGTATGGAGTCCGTACTAGAGGGGTGTGCCAGCACTTTGTTTTCGGATACAAGTGAAGCTGCGGTATACTGAGCTAGCATCAGCCCCGAGTCAAGTCCGGGGTCGGTGGCCAAAAAGGGAGGTAGACCACTTTCCGGCTCGTACATTAGCTTGTCTGTAGTCCTCTCGGATATGTTTCCTACCTCTGCCATGGCGATACCCAGGAAATCCATCGCGAAGGCTACCGGTTGTCCGTGAAAATTACCGCCGGATAAAACATCACCGTTAGTGAATACCAGGGGGTTATCCGTAGCCGAGTTCATCTCCACCGAAATAACGTTCTCAACGTGTTCTAGTGTATCCAGGGCGGCACCGTATACCTGGGGCATGCATCTAAGTGTGTAGGGATCCTGCACCTTGTCGCAATTCTCATGGGACGCTATTATCTCACTGTTTTTAACTAACATCCGAATATTCATCGCACACATGCCTTGCCCGGGATGTGGTCTTACCTTATGGATACGTTCGTCGAAGGATTTGGACGTACCCTTGAGTGCCTCCAAGCTCATAGCGGAAGCTATCTGAGCGGCTTTCAATAGATTACGGGCGTCCCAGGCGGCTAGTGCACCTATGGATGTCATTATCTGAGTGCCGTTAAGCAGTGCCAATCCCTCCTTTGCCTTGAGTTTCAAAGTGTTTATACCCGCGGACTTCATAGCGTCCTTACCATCGAGTAACTTTCCTTTATACTCCGCTTTCCCTTTCCCTAAAAGTACGAGTGACATATGGGCAAGGGGGGCCAGGTCGCCCGAAGCACCTACACTTCCCTTGCACGGAATGATAGGGTGTACACCTTTATTCAACATCTCGACGAGGGTTTCGACGATGACGGGTCGTACTCCGCTGTAGCCCTTTGCCAGAGTGTTTCCTCTTAGAAGCATTGCTCCGCGTACTATCTCTGTTTCCAAAGGTTTACCTACGCCGCTGGCATGGCTGAGTATAAGGTTTTTTTGTAACACCTCTAACTTGTCGTCGTCTATACGTATGTTTGCCAGCTCACCGAATCCGGTGTTTATACCATAAATGCAAGCACCGTCTTCCAACATTTTTTCCACTCTGGTTCGTGATCCTTCTATCCGTTGTAATGCCGTCTTTTCTATTGTTATTTTATCTTTCTTTCTAGCCGTTCGGTAGACATCGTCAATAGTCAAATTATTATCGTCTATTGTTACAGTCATCGTCATGGAATATCTCTTTATGACTAAAGTTTTATCCCTCGCTGCCCCTGATAATTCCCGGATCTTTCTGCATAACTTTTTTCCGAACCTTCTCCCAAAAAGTGAAACGTCATCTGGGCGAAAGTTTCACCTACGGGTATCTCTACTTTCCGGTAAGTGTTGAAGGCACTCAACGTTAGATTTCCGTGGAAGCCCGCATCTATCATTCCGAAGGAAGCAAGTACACCCTTCCTCGCCCATGATGTTCTTATCCAGAGTTCACCGGCTATATTCTCAGGGAATTTTACATACTCCTTGGTTGAAATGGCGAACCAAGTACCGGTGGGCACATCAACGATCCCTTTAAGGTCTGCCTCTTTACCTTCCATAGATATACTCTCTATTGTAAGATCGTATCCGTTGGGTGTAAGGTTCTCATCTTTGAACCCATCGGTTATTAGATAACCTTCGGCTATTTGTTTTTTTATTTGCGTATCTGAAAGAATCATGGTATCACTTTTAATACATCAAAACATGTAACCTCTATTTATGGGTTGGGAAAAGCATAATCTCGACAAAGCTTATAAAACACGATATCTTTGTATTGCTATGTGCTGCCCTTTAACACCCTCGGATAGTGAAGAAGAGCTAAATCAGGCATTAAGGGAAGGCACACGAAGTGAACGCGCGAACGCTCTTCGGAACCTCATGAATAGGGGAAGCGAGGGTGTGGTTAATATTCTGAATCGGGTGGCTCATAAGGACAAAGACCCACACATTCGATGCAAGGCGATAAGATATCTAGGTAGACTAGGAAAAAACAGTGGCATCGCAAAAGGGCTCAAGAAAATAGCAATTTATGATAATGACCGCAGCGTAAGATGTGATGCCCTGCGGTCGCTAGTTGAGATAGGGGATGATGAATTATCGGATGAATTCACCAGTATGCTAGATGATGTACATATGTCCGTGCGTGTTCGTGCGGTAGAGGCTTTGGGTGTTTTAAAATATATCGAGTCTGTCGATCACCTCATGAATGCTCTCGATGACTCCGAGGAGTTAGTACGTATCAGTGCAGCCGATGCTCTAGGTGAGATAGGAGAACCAAAAGCGGTCAATAAACTCATCGAAAGTCTAGATGATGAAAATATTCATGTAAAACGCAGTGTCGCTCAAGCTCTGGGCGAGATAGGCGATTCCAGAGCGGTAACACCGCTTGCAGAGTTATTAGATTCAGAGGATGATGTATTGAGAACTGTTGCAATATGGGCCTTGGGCTCTATAGGTGACCCGAAGGCCGCACCTGTTTTGATGAGATCGTTAAACATGGACGGTAGCTTTGATAAGCTTATAGCTATGTGGTCTTTAGGTGAAATAGGCGATAGCTCAGTACTCGATTGGATAATCGACGGTCTCTACGATGATGTAAGGTCGTGCAAAGAGGCCGCCGCCGCATTAGGAAGTTTGGGTGATAAAAGGGCGGTTATAGAATTGATAAGGATCATCGATCATCTGGATCCTGTGGTAAGGAGGGACGCCGTAGAAGCCTTGGGTGCTTTATCAGATCCTTTAGCGGTAAAGTATATAAGAACTAAACTTTCGGATGAAGATCCTGGTGTTCAATGTGCGGCTATAAATGCCCTAGGTTCTATAGGTAAAAAGTCGGCGGTTTTTGATATTATACGTAAACTGTATTCGAAAAATAATGATATAAGATGCTGCGCCGCTAGGGCTCTAGGTGAGATACGGGACCCTACGGCCACACCCGACTTAATATCTACTCTATCCGATGAATATCCCCAGGTCAGGGGCGAATCGGCAAGGGCCCTTGGGCGGATAGGGGACAAGTGTGCGGTGAAAGGACTGATCCGAACCCTCAACGACGACGACCCCTGGGTACATAAATATGTAAAAAAGGCGTTAATGGAATTAGATGCGGATAAACTTGTCTATGAATAGATATAAACGATAGATCCGTGTAGTATGGTGCAAAAGATAGTTATTCGAGTCTTTTTATCTCCCCTCGATGAAAACCCCCTACCCCCAAAATACGAGAAATATTGCTCTTCTTGTATTATCCATGGTATTGTGGGGTCTCTCATTCCCTGCAATAAAAATATCACTTTTAGAGATCCAGCCCCTTACGTTGGGTCTTCTACGTATACTGTTCGGTGCAGTACCGATCGCTATCTATGTATTATGGAGAAGAGGTTTTAGACATACTTTAACTATCTTAAAGACAGACCCTAAACCCTTCATCGGAATAGCACTCACACAATTCTATTTACCGATTGCGGCACAGAACCTAGGTATGGGGATGATGGCACCTGAAACCGCCGCTTCTTTAAGTTCGATCTTACAGGCAACATCACCTCTCTTCGGAATTTTCTTCGCAGCCATGTTCTTGGGAGAGTATATAGGTGTGAAGAAAGCCCTCGGATTAGCCCTCGCTCTTTCCGGCTCCGTACTTCTTGTGACAAGGGGGGGTGGAGTTCTTGGCGGTAGTGACTTATTGGGCAATATCCTATTGTTAAGTAGTGCAATTTTTTATGCGGTATCAGGAGTATGGATAAAAAAGGCACTATTCAAACACGAACCCGTTATGATTTTAGCCCTTTCCTTAATTATCGCATCAATCTTGTTCATACCTACAGCTTTACTCTCGGAATCCGCCGGACATATCGTAAATGTCTCTATGTCAACGTGGCTATTGGTACTCTTTCTGGGATTAGTTTGTAACGGCATCGCTTTACTGTTATGGTACATCGTTCTCATATCAAGCCAGCTATCCAAACAGGTTTTATTTACATATCTAATACCGATTTTCGGAACGATTTTTTCTCACGTCTTCATCGGCGAGTTGATCGGCCTCCGCACAATAATATTCGGTCTTGTTATTATATGTGGTATAACAATAGCACAGTACAGTAAATGACCCTGGGCTCAACAGCCTGAAGAACCGCAATGCGGGCACACCCAGCACCCTTCGCCCGGTCTCGTATCACTACCACATTTAGGACATTCAGTATGCATGTTATATCAGAGCGGTTGTTATGTATAAATATTAGAAGGGAAGGGTTAAGTGAAAGTAGATTTTTTTAAGGTTTATCTATTAGAACAACAGTAATGTCATTTACATTCGTTTCGCTCTCGAATTCAATGGAGTCTCCTAAGGAATCAAAGAAATCCTGTGTACTATGTACTTCAAGGCATTTCCTCCCGTCGATCTGAGATTTTCTGATGCTGTCTCCGTGGGCGATCGCTCCCGCTTTACCTCTCCCGTCCACACCATCTGAATCTACGCTAGCGATTACAATGTTGTTCCTACCTTCTATCTCTATAGCCGCGCTGAGTACAAATTCCCGATTCGGCCCTCCGAGTGCATTGTCCGGTGTATTATCATTAAGTTTCACCGTCATCTCCCCACCCATTACAAAGGCTACCGGCGGTTCAAAAGGTGTACCATTATCCTGTACGTCTTTGGCTATAGCTGTTATGACCCGAGCTGTAATTTTTGCTTCGCCCGTATTCTGTGAAGTTAGTATTACAGTAGGCACGCCCCTTTCTT
>JAFDTZ010000084.1 GCA_019594305.1 Thermoplasmata archaeon | reverse complement strand
CGAGTGCCGATATTACTGCGGTAGCTACGGATATCGAAGCAGAATCCCCTTCTACTCCTTCCTGCGTACCTATGAATTGGATATGAACATCATACTTTGATATGTCCTCTCCCGTGTATTTTTTAACCAACGCCGATACGTTCTGTACGGCTTCCTTGGCTATATCCCCCAGTCTACCGGTGGCCACTATCTTGCCTTCATCACGGGAGTGTGCCGGTGTTACCTCGGCGGCTATGGGTAGTACGATACCGGAGTATTCGGATATTCCAGCTTGGTCTCCTCCGATGGCGGCAAGACCGTTAACAACACCAATTGCGGAACCCTGGTTCTGGAATGTACTGTACTCCTTTCGTTTCTTTATGTATCTATCAGCGACCTGTTGCTCGAGAGATCGGGCGATATTCTTGGCACCTAAAACATCTGCGGCAGTGGTGTACTTATGCTTTCTTTCCTCCGCAAGGTCGCCCGACACACGAACCAAGCCGCCAAGTTCTCTAAGGCGAAGTGTGAGTTCTCCCCTCTTATTCGCCCGCCTCTGGGCCTCCCGGATTATCTCCACTATAGCCGACTTTGTGAAATGAGGTATCT
Organism: Thermoplasmata archaeon; assembly: GCA_019594305.1. Lineage (GTDB taxonomy): Archaea > Thermoplasmatota > Thermoplasmata > Halarchaeoplasmatales > Halarchaeoplasmataceae > Haladaptatiplasma. Next base: position 9,217 of record JAFDTZ010000084.1, on the reverse strand, counting down.
TAGTTTCGTCCTTCTTAACTTCTTGTGCGATGAAACGTATGAGCTTTAAACGATTATCGTGAGTATCAGGCATGGTGTCGTTGACGTACACTTCGTAACCGTAACCCCTTATCCTTGATCTCAGGGCCGGGTGCATACCACCCCTAACATGACCACTTCCGTCCCTTTGACCGGTAATAGAGTCCAGATTACCGGCGGCTACGAGTACGAAATTCGTGGGTACGGGTTCGGATTTGACCATGGCACCGCTGCTGCGTTCGCTCTGACCGGTTATGGAGAACTTTTTTTCCTGCATAGCGGTCAAAAGGCTCTGTTGCGACGACAGCCTGAGCATGTTTATCTCATCTATGAATAGTACTCCTTTGTGTGCTTCATGGATGGCACCCAGCTCCACTCTATGATGTGCCGGTGTTTCGTATCCTCCGCTCTGAAAAGGGTCGTGACGTACATCGCCCAACAAAGCACCTGATTGGGAGCCCGTGGCATCAACAAAGGGTGGTTTATCCCCGGGTTTATGACTCAGTAATAATTTGGGAACGTGCTTCTCGGGATCACTACCAAAACCTGTGGGAGAAGCTCTCAATGCTATCAAAAGCATGGCGGCGGCGATAATACCGAAGAACATGATCAGGTAATTACCTGTGAATATTGAGATCAGCACTGCGGCACTGACAACTAAGACCAATATGATCAGCATGCCTTGATTTCTTTGCTTTGCCCTTTTCTGTGCCTCCTTCCGATGTGCATTGATTATATCCTTTCCCTTGCCCGCGGGAACCGTTCTCACCTTGGGACGATTCTCATCATCTTCGTTCGGAAAACATAATATATCTTCCGTTTTCCCCGAAGGTAAGAAGTCCAGCATGGACTGTGCGAGCATTGATTTACCGGTGCCGGGAGGACCTATCATCATGACGTGCCTGTGCTGTCGTGAGGCTTTCTTCATCACCCCTACCGCTTCTTCCTGGCCTATTACTTGGTCCGCGATAAGCTTAGGGACCTTGATCTCCTCTGTCGTTTCTATACCCGTTTCATCTATCCACTCTTCGATCGGTGGAAGTTTTTTATTCTTGGTATCAGCTGATTCCATTAGTTTACACCAGTAGAGTTACAATCAATCTACCACTCTCATAAATAAACTTTTGGTACTATACCGATTTGAGCATCTCTAGTAGTCCCTCAACACTATGGAATTGTTCGACACCCTCTATATCCCATGTGCCTATACCGAGGATACGCTTGCCGTACTGAAGTGCCAGGGCGATCTCTGAAAGGGTACCGCATCCTCCGTCGATAGCCACCACCACGTCACCGTTGAGCACAACGAGGCTGTTCCTCACTGCGCCGAGATTTGTAACTATCCCGTAAGTTAAATAGTCGTTCCCTTCGTCCCTTGACCCCGATGGTAGTATGCCTATGGTGGTACCGCCCTGGGATCTTGCACCTCTGCATGCCGCTTCCATGACGCCTCCCTTTCCGCCGCACACCAGCACGGCGCCCATACTGGCGATGCCTTTACCCACCTCTTCGGCTATACGACAATCTTCCTTCTTACAGGTCTTTACGTCCCCGCCGATCACACTTACGTACATGGTTACGTATTACCGGAGGTAGTATTATGGTTTTTCCAAAGACTCTAGTAACATGCCGCATCTCTTCACCCACCATAACATACCTTGACTTTCAAATTCTTTGGAAAGCCCGTCTATCAATTCGGACGCCTCTTTTTCTCCATACCGTTCTAACAACAATCGAGCGTATTCGTAAGTTGTAATTGCTTTCTCCCTGTTATCAACTATCTCCTCGAATACATCCGATGAAATCTTAAACTCCTCTTCCGCATGATTGTAATCCCCGGCCATTCTCTTCGCCATCCCTAGCACACGATGGGCTTTTCCCACGCCTATCTTCGTTCCCGTTTCAACGGAAACCTCAAGTGCTTTATCAGCCTTTTCGATAGCGGTATCCAAATCTTCCATCAGGATCAAAGCTTCCGCCAGGCCGACCAAAGGATGACACAACATTCTGTAGTATCCTATATCACTGATGATCCCAACACATTCGTTAAAGTATTCAACGGCCCTTTCCATGGTGCCTTCCAGCAGATGAATGTAACCTATATCTGTCAGGGACATTGCGACGCCCTGGAAGTCTCCGGCCTCCTTGTAATTATCGAGGGCATGTTCATTGTATTCGAGTGCGGTTTCGAAATCCCCCCTGTCGGCATGTATGGCCCCTATATTGTTCAGACACAATGCTGTCCCTCGCTTCTCATCCAGACCATTCCATATCTCAAGGCTCCTTGAAAAATAATCCAGGGCCTTGGCCGGATCTCCACCGGACCAGTAAAGGTCTCCTATGTTGTTAAGAGTGGTGGCTATACCGCGTTTATCTCCGATCTTTTCACGAATACGCAAACTTTTGTAGTACGTTTCCATGGCGAGTTCATTCTTACCTAGATCGGTATAAGTTACACCCAGGTTATTCAGGGAAGATGCGGTTCCGCTGCTATCGCCCATCTTTTCTCTTATTTCGAGGCTCTTCTGGTAATACCGGAGGGCCTTTTCCGGTTCTCCCTTACCCGCGTAGATAACTCCGATGTTGTTCATTGATGCCGATGTGCCTTTAAGGTCGGATATTGATGTTCTTATCTCCATGGCACGCTCAAAGAACGCCAATGCCTCATGGTATTTGTTGGAACCGTAGGTCGCAGTACCCAGGTTGTGGTATGCCTGGGATATCTCTTTATTATCTTCAAGGGCGCTCGCCACCTCAAGTTCTTCTCGGAAGAGTTCCATGGCATCCTCGACATCGTCCTGTCTTAAACGTATCCAACCTTTTTGGTTAAGAAGGATACAACGAGCACTATCTTTTTGTGGCGCTATTTCAAGACCCTTGTTGACCTCCTCCAGCGCCTTTGTGTAATCCCCCATCTTCGTATAGGCCTCCGTTAGTTTACCGTACAGCATGGCCCTACTGGACGTATCGGTAACGAGATCGAGGGCCCTTTCGTGTTCACTGATCGCCCTCGGGTAATCCCCCATGAGGAGGTGTATGTCACCCAACATCCTGTTTATGGTGATCTGGAATCCGTTATCATCCGGGGCTATATGCTCCAGGGCGAGTTCGTACAGATTCTCCGCCTCTTCGTTTGCATATTTTTCCTTGGAGATAGTGGCAGCCTGTATCAGGTACGGTACCGCCCGTTCGTGGGAAGCCATATGAAAGTGGTAGGCGAGGATATCCAATATTCTCTCGGTTTTTTCCCTGTACAGGGATTCGTAGCTCTCCGCAACGACCCGATGATATTCCTCCCTGAGCTCGACGTTTATGTTGTTGTAGAGAACCTCCCTTACCTTGGTATGATCGAATCTGTACTTTTTCTCGACCGAATGTATCAGCCGGTGTGTCTTTTCAATATACGCCAGGTTCTTCAACAACCGTATCCTATTTTGACCCGTGACCGTTTGCACGACATTGCTTTCGAACTCGTTACCTATAACGCTGGCACATTCAAGCAATTCCCTCTGCTCTTCGATCAATCTATCCAAGCGTCTGGTTACCAGGTCATGTATTCTTGAAGGAATGTTCAGTTCTTCCAACGGCCTGCCCAATGACCAGGTACCATCCTTTTGTATAATATATTCCTCTTCCAACAGTAACCGTATGATCTCAAGGAGGAAAAATGGATTCCCCTCGCTTTCGGTGTGTAACTTTCGGTAAAGTAATTTCGGTATATCCGCCCTGTGAAGAAGTTTTACTACCAGTTCTTTAACCTCATCTTTTTCCATCCTCCTGAGTTCTATCTCTCTGTAGAGATTTTCTCTGTTCATATCCTGGAGTTTTCTTCTGAGGATATGCACATCACCATCGCCGTCTGATATTATGTCCTCGGGTCGGAAGGTTCCGATAATGGCTAAGGGATAGTTTCTGGTATTTCGGGATATATAATGCAGTAATGAAAGTGTAGAAGGATCCGCCCACTGCAGATCGTCCAGGAAAAGAACCATGGGGTATTCCAAGGATTCCCTCTGTAAACCGAGTAAGATGTTATCGAAATAATTCTCCCGCTTCAGCTTGGGATCGTCGGTAAGATATTTACCGTCATATTTATTCGAATCCACAAACCAGGATAGGGTAGGTCGAAGTCGATCGGCCTCTTTCTGACTTCCGTCCCAGGAGTGAAAAGTTTTACAGATATCGGTGAGTATTCTCTTCATATCATCTATGAGAAATTCGTTCTGAGGGCCTTTGATCACAAGTGCCAGGGTTACCTCATTTTTCGCCTCCATGAGTATGCTGTATTCCTTGAACGTTATGGCTCTAAGACCTGTGCCTTCGGCCTCCCCCATCATGTTCAAAGAATCACCTACGAAATTCTCAACCGCCCTTAGCATTGATGCGAATATATCCGGGTCCAAATCTGTCTTGGACCTTTCGGCTTTGGTTATCAATATGCCGCTCCTATCTATAAGGTATGTCGAGATAACTTTGGGGGGAGGGCTCTCTTCGATAAGATGGTTTAATCCGGACGAGCGGAGTGCCTCCTTAACCGGTAACAAAGGCTCGAGATTATTGGCCTGGCACCATCCCCTGAGGACCTTCGTGTCACGGGATCCGGCATCCTTCAATATCTCTTCCACCAACCGGGTTTTACCTATCCCAGCCTCCCCGGATACGAAGAGGGTAAAACCACTGCCGGACTCGCTTTTTTCCATAAGTTCTCTCATTTGCCTAGATTCTTCCATCCGTCCGATGAGTCCGGTTTTGAATACTTTCAGATTATCTTCCATGGATTCATTCTATGGATAACTACTTTTGATAATTAAATTTACGTACGTTTATGAACACATACGGGGGATCCCTGAGGGTTCATGCCCTCGATTTGTCCTTTCCGTCCCACAGATGTTTTGTTAACCGTATACGGGACGGACAAACATACGAACACAAGTTACACAAGATGCAGTCTTCAACGTGCAGTCGTTTCAAAGCATCGATATCATCTTCCTTTTCGGCCTTCATGATGAGCGACGGGTAGATATCCACAGGGCAAACACTGTCACAGTATCCGCATCTGATGCACTTCAACTGCTCATCGTAGGGCTTGGGAAATTCCGGTGTTAAGGCCGTCAGGCCGGCGGAATATTTCAGCAGCGGCGTGTGTGGTAACCCCACGGACCACCCCATCATAAGTGAGCCCATGACGAATCTGTCGTACCGCCGGGTTTCGTGTTCCAGCCCTTCCATAAGTTCACGGAGGGTTGTTCCGGCCCTGAACCACAGGTTATCTATGCCCGTTGTATCCGAATAGAAGCTCAGGCCGCGGGATATCAGCGGCTCTTTCAGGTATGCCGCCCTGTAGACCGCATAGGCGGTGGAAACGTTGTTTACCACTACCCCGATATCCGGTGGAAATTTTCCGGTTGGAACCTCGACACCCAGGAGCTCTTTGACCAGCAGTTTTTCGCTGCCGACGGAATAGGATGGTGTTACTCTCACGATCTCTATTCCGTGCTCCAGCATTATCTCTTCCAGTTCCGGTATCTCTCCCTCCCGGGTACGGGTAGCGAATATGATTCTACGTGCATTAAGCGCCTTGACCATCAGCATTATACCCTTCACAATATCTTCCGGCTTCTCTATCATCAACCGCACGTCACAAACAAGGTTGGGATCGCTCTCCTTCGCATTGACGATAAAGGTGTGCACACCTTTACTTGTTAACTTGACATGTGTGGGAAAGGCCGCTCCTCCCATACCGACTATACCCGCCTCCCGCACCATATCTACGATTTCCTTCCGACTATCCAGGTTCGTCGAAGGCAGAGGTTTCATCTCTTCGCTGCCCTCCATTCTAACTAAAACGGCGGTTTCCAATCTGTTCAGTACGGGGTGATATACCTCTCTGATATCTTCCACGATCCCCGTAACCGAACTATGGACGGGGACTCTCATTTTTCCAACGGCATCCCCCACTTTCTGCCCTGTGAGCACCCTTTCTCCCTTTTTTACCAAAGGTCCATTGCACACGCCTATGTGCTGCTGCATGAAGATCACAGCCCTTTCGGGCGGATTTAATGTGATAAATGGGTTTTTTTCGGCACCGTGCTTCATGCTTATGTCCATCTTGAATCCTCCCTTTTCCATAAAGTACTTCGGGTAGCTCATGTTTTCACTTCCCTATGACCGTATGGTTTGCGAAGAACTATCTTATCGAATTTATCCGTGAATATGTTCAAGATGACCAGGGCAATTATGGAACCTCCGAGGACATTAAAAAGCTGTAAACCGAAGGTAAGTAAGGCAAGGGAAAAACCGAACAGATACTGACCGGTATATGTCATCGGGGTAGTTTGAGGTTCCGTTGCCATGAAGAATGCCAGGAATATGACGCTGCCTGTAAATACATGAAAAGCAATTCTAAGCAGCACGTAACCACCGGTAATAAATCCGGTGGCTGCCGCCAGGATGGCCATGGTCAGAAGAAGACTTACTATGATACGCCATTTGAGTTTGGCCCACAGGGTTAATAAGGTACCGACTACGAGAACGGCAAGTCCCGAAACACCCCCCAACCAGCCGTGTGTTTTCCACAGGATCAGGCTGCGAAATGCGGTTAAACTATCGGTGGAATAGAATCTGTCGACACTGGAAAACCCTTCGGCTGAAAGAAGGTCTAACCTAAGGTGGTGGGGATGGAATATGAGGCCGGTTCTAAGGGGTTCCGACAGGAATATCATGATTGAAAGACCCACCAGGAGCAGTGCCTTGGCCGCCGCTGCGGGGTTCACGTATTTTCTGGTAAAAAAGTACCCCTGGCCGTACTTGAAGACCAATATCATCAATGCGGAAACGGAGGCCGTTAGCCAGTAGGGTGCCAGAACAGGCATGCTCAAACCGACTATCATGGCGGCCACAAGGGGTGAGTACGGTGTGGGATATGTAGGTTTTTTATTCTTCAAACGTTGCATGAGGAAGATAAGGTAATGGATCCCCAAAGCGGTTCCCACGGCTATCATCAAGTGGTAAAAGGCAACTTCACCTATGGCCAGAACCGCTATGAAAGCCGGTACCAACATGGCAGTAAAGGTTTTCAACATGAATTTGTCCTTGCTGGTCCCGATATGTATGTGCGGGGGCATTTCACTTTTCATCAATAGGTAAAAGTACGAACTATATTTATATATGACCTTAACGGTTATGCGTGTAGGGCGAACAACGGACTTCTCAAAACTCTCCGTATGTAAAAATTTTATCTTCCTGAATTACACACCGGACTATTTTTGAAGGACAAGTCGGTATGGCTGAACAGTCTATCCGGTTTTGTGCTGGTGGATGCCGGGCTCTACCCGGTATACCGGGTCCTCTAGCCCCGTTTTTTGATAACATAGTAAACCGTACCGACAACAAATATGCCCACGATACTCAGGATCAGTAGCGGTAAAAACCATGATGAAAATACGGGAAATATTTCGCCATTTTCCGTCCCCTGAAAATCGTCTGGTACCGTGACGGTGCTCTCGGCTGACGGAGGTCCCTCGCCCACGGCATTGAGGGCTGTCACCTTGTAGGTATAGGTGTTCCCTGCTTTGATATCACTATCAACATACTCCGTGGAGTCGGTCTGAGTTATTTCCCTGTCGTCTCTGTATATTCTGTACCCGACGATACTTTCGCCTCCGTTATCCCCCGGGGGCTCCCATGTGAGTCTTACTCCATTCTTTATCATCACAGTCTCCGGATCTCTAGGTTGCGACGGGATCACCGGGGCTTCCCTGGGTACTGCCATCACGGTCTCGCTGGGAAAACTCTCGCCTTCACTGCTAAAAGCGGTCACGTAATAGTAATACCTACGCTCGTTGACTACGTTCCTGTCAGTGTAACTCAAGTTGTCCGTGCTCACATAGTGATCTATGTTCGCCATGGAAGTTCCCCTGTATATACGGTATCCCTCGATGGAAGATACGCCCTGGTCCCATGGGATTTCCCACGACAGCTCGACCCGCCGGTCGCGACCCATCGTTGTCAATGCCCGGGGTGGGGTAGGAACCCTTCCACCAACTGCCCGGTAGGCGTTGACCAAGCCGTAGCCGTATATTGGGTCCTTACCGGGTTCGCCCAGGTCGATAGCCTGTTCCCGGAGTGCCTCCCTTACCTCCACATTGCTCATCCCCGGATTTGCACCCATCATCAAAGCAGCGACACCAGTAACGAAAGGACATGCCATGGAGGTTCCCATCTTGTTACCGTAGTCGTTATCTAGAACCGTTGAGATTATACGTGCACCGCTATCTCCACCGGGTGCGGCTAGCTCTATCCAATCTCCGTAGTTGCTGTAGCTTGCCTTCTCCATGTTTGAATCTACTGCGGAAACTGCTATCACGTTATCATTGGCCGCCGGATAGTGCTTTCTATCCGCATCATAGTTACCAGCGGCACCCACCATCAGTATGCCCTGCTGATAGGCAAAGTTCATCTGTATCTGTGTAGGTCTTGCCATAGGGCTTTGCTCTCCTCCGAAGCTCATGGTGATTATATCGGCTCCGTTATCCCTGGCATATTTTATGGCCTGGGCCACTTCGACCCATCTTCCCCCTTCCTCCTCCATCACCTTTAAGGCCATCAGCCGCGCGTTGGGAGCCACGCTGGCGACTATCCCTGCGACGTGGGTGCCGTGGCCGTCGTTGTCCATGGGGTCGTTATTGTTGTTAACGAAATCGTACCCGATGCCTTCCCACATCCGATCTTTGAGGTCGGGATGGTTGTAATCTATGCCCGTATCCATCACAGCTACAAGAACATCATCTCCATATTCACCCAGTTGATGTGCATAAGGCGCGCCCACCATCCTCCATGCCCAATCGTCTCCGGGATAGGGAAAACCATTCGTATCGTTCGTTCCGGAGGATACTGTAGGGATAACTGCTCCAAAGACCAACATTAGAACCAAGACACAAACCCATAGTTTTTTCATATAGTAATACATCTTCACCGAGTATAAAATATATTTTGGTTCAATCGACGAATTTAAGCTATGTATGATATCATATATCTGTAATGTAGGTCGATAATCCAAGGTCATGTATTTTGTTATATAACTTTTCATCTGCTGTGACAAAATTCGCATCGAGTTTTTGTGTCAAGGCGACATAAGATGAATCGTATATCGTAATGTCACGATCAAATGCTAAAGTAATAGAAAGATTGATAACTTCTG
>JAFDTZ010000094.1 GCA_019594305.1 Thermoplasmata archaeon | reverse complement strand
TTTAGTGTTAACAAAGGAGTGATTTAAATGAAAGGGAAAGATAAGAGGAAAACCTTCATGTTCGTAACCCCCGTAATACTCATACTATTACTCAGCGTGATCACCCCGGGTCTCGTACATGCAGAAGACGTGGACAACGAAGGGAATAACTACATCGTCCGCGACCCGATCCGCATCGACGGCAATTCCGACTTCGCCGCGCAGGCGGCTGCCGAGGGCTGGCCCGGAGACGGGAGCGAGGGGAATCCGTACGTGATCGAGGGGTACGAGATAGACGGTACGGGTTACGGTTATGGGATATACGTAGGGAATACGAGCGTGCACTTTGTGGTACGGGGGTGCTACGTGCATAATGCGAGTGGTGTTGAATGGAAAAGTGATAATGGTATCTCTAGCCATAAACCAATATATAACTCAGGGATCATTCTCTTCAATGTTAAGAACGGATCATTAGGAGATAATATACTAATCGATAGCGGGCGTGGCATTAAACTTTTTGATTCATCCAATAATAATATCAAAAACAATAGGATATCAAATAATAGTTCCGGTATTCGTTTGACAATCTCCCATCGTAACACTATAATCCATAATGAAATCAATGGTACTTCATCTAGATCAGGTGGTATCAACCTCCAACACTCAGACAACAATATCATCAATAACAACACATTATCAAATCATAGCGTTGGTATCTATGAGGATACATGCGATGGAAACTTGTTCGAAGATAATATTTTTGTAAATGTTGAGACAGAATTGTTGTCAGTTTATGAAACAAATGGGCCCATTGAAGAATATTCAATACCATTAGCTTTATTAATTACGATCGGGTTGATATTTGTTGTGATATTGATAGTTTGTACGATGACATATAAAAAAGGTGTAAGAGAGAGAAGAAAAAAAGAGATCGACGAGTACGAAAATAGAAAGGAAGGATACAAAGAGAGAGGATATATATGAAAACAGGAAGTATAATTGTGATGATAATGGATAGAACCCGTTCTTATGCCCCAGAATTTCCCGATTCGTATCCTTATCTCAATTTCTTTGAGATGATTGAAAAGGTGGTCGAATAAAATGAGCAGGATTGGCATCCTTTCAGTCCTGAGGTTTACTAACCGAGGGAATGAGGGGGAGCTATTCCCCGCATCCTCGTTATCACTGCGGATGAAGCGAAAAAATTCGCAGATAACACAAACAGCGTTCACTCCCAAAAAGGTTAATATCAACCACTTTCATTTTCATTAAGATGACATCCGGTTTAAGCGGGAATAAGGTACGTATCCTTGTGATATCTTTATTTTTGATGTTCATGGTATCATCCGTGTCTTCCATAACATCATCAGAGGCGGATACGGACGGAGACGGTCTGCCCGATGATATAGAACTTATGATCGGCACGGATCCCGAAGATCCTCAAGACCCGGGCCTTTATGTGATATACCGGGAGGAATATCGTACGTTGAAGTACAACGCATGGGAGACATATTCGAACGTCGATGACGAGATCACAATAGCCATCGAAAGGGTGGTGGTGAGAAGAGGCACGTCACTGCATATCGAAGGCTACACACCTGCGGAACATACGATACAACCGTCTAAACAGGATATGACAGTACCCCAAGTCACGACCACTGCAAGCGGTTGGAGATTAGACTTCCCGGAAGACAATTCCGTGGGCAAATACGAATTCATCATACAGGAAGGTGAGTGGGAAAAGAGCATGGAGATATTCGTGGTGTTCGATCCCTGGGAAACCAATATACCCCAGGACAAATTGAAGGGATATGCCTACAACGAAGACGGTACAAGGGACGAATACGACTACATCATACCAACGGGTAACATCCCTTACAAGGGAATGTTACATCCCTTCGGAGATGACGGAAGGGGACACATAGACATGTACGAATTCGCCTTGGCTGCAGCGGGAAACGCAACCGATACACAGGAGGCCGCAGCTAGAATTGTACGCGTTGTAGCTCAGAGGAATATTGCCGTCCCAAGCGGATTCCCACAACAACCGATCATTAGAGATGCCTCCCAGATATTGTTCGGTAACGGAACAACTGTTATTCATACGGACGAATATCAATACGACGAATACGACTACATAGGACTGACCCTTGAAGACGCTGAAATATTGTCACAGAACGGACGGAGTATACCCGAGATAGAAAATTATGATCAAGCGGAGTTTTCAAAACTCATCAATGGCTGGTGTGACGAAGTATCATGGGCAACCACCGCACTGCTACGTTCGGTGGGCATACCCAGCCGGGTCGTTTCCGTACACCCCTCGGAAGACACTGACCTCATGGGTCATTTTATGGTCGAAGCATGGTTCGAAACCTCTCTCTACCGTACGTCGTGGGGTGAAAACGAAGGCGGATGGTATGTACTTGATGCGGATGAATGGAATGCGCACTGGTGGGTCAGCCATCCCGAGTTCTGGATGCCCGTCGGGGAGACCTTCTCCTCCAGGTCTAATTTCAAGTTGGTTGGCGAAGCCCTTTCTTTCGGACGGTTCCAGAGTCAATACGCATATATCTTCGGGCCGGAAGATACCGAATCACCGGAAATTATCGATGTTACAACTCATTATTTAGAAGACGATTTTATGCTGGAATATGGCGATCTGACAAAGGTCATCGGTAGGGGTGGGGGAGACCTTTATAAAGTGATACTCGACGAGCCGGCTAGACTTACCATCGTATCGGACCCTCACGCGAATGCAGGTATATACTGGAGTTCGGAGGACTACCCGGTCATACCCATTTTCCTAGAAGGATATCCTTTCAGTTCTGCCCCGGATACATATAAGGGAGAAGAGGTTATACTTATGCCGGGCACACATTATATAGGTATATATGCGCCTCAGAACGGTAATCAACGGGTGGAGGGCAATTATGGGTATTACACCCTTACTCTCGAAATGGCTGAAGATGTGGTTTTAGAAGAGGAACAGGATGAAAGCGGGTTTCGATATACCGGTCACGTTATCGGGATAGTATTGGTAGGGATATGGATCCTTTCGTACGCAGGCAAGAAATACATCTAGATAGACTAAAGGGAATTTCCAGGTTTATATTACCGATGATCAAGTGCGGTCTCAGCCTTTTTCACCCATCCCTTCATACCTATGTCTTCAAATATATTTTGTGCCATTTTTATATGTTCTCTTCCTCTATCTTCTTCACCGTGATTGATCAACATGATACCGTGATCACATCTTATCTTAGCGGAATCAACAACGTTTCCGATGCCTTCTAGGATTGTTTCTCCTTTTTCGAAATAAAGCCTCGCCTTTTCAAATGCGCCCTGCTTATCATACAAATTACCTAGTGCCCGGTAGATCAGCCCCTCCCATCTTTTTATACCGGAGGATATGCTCAATTCTGATGCCTTTTTTGCGTGTTCCAAACCGATGTCTATCTTCCCCTTTTTAAGATACACTTCGGCCAGACCTTTTTGAATCTTTATCATAGCCATTTGGCCGCCTACATCTCCATATATATCAAGAGATTTTTCGTAATGTTCGGTGGCACTATCAAGATCGTTCTCGAAAAGGTGTATTTTTGCCATGCAGTCGAGGGATTGTAATAAACCACTTTTTTCGTTTATCTCTTCTCTTAACTTCATTGTTCTTAGGATGTATTCTTTTGCCCTCTCGATGTCACCTCTCTCGTAGTATATTTCACCTATCCATTGTAGTGAAAAACATATGTTCGATATGTCACCTATACCTTCCACGATCTCAAGGCTACGCTCATAAAACGTCAACGCTCTATCAAATTCGCCCCTATCTTTGTATATCCTGCCAATGTTTCTCAGTGCTACACCAACGTATTTTTTATGTCCGTAGGTTTCCGCGAGTTCAAGATCCCTTTCGTAACACTTGATAGCCTTATCGAGATCGCCTAACCGCCTATAAATTAATCCAAGGTTGTTTAAGCTTCCGCTTACACCTTTGAAATCTTTGATATCCTCTCTGATCTCTAAAGCCTCCTCGATAAGTTTTCTTGCTAAATCATACTTCCCTTCATATGAGCTCAATGTTCCAAGATCATGAATGGCTTGCGCTATACGTTTAGCATCACCTATTTTTTCAGCGGTTTCTTTTTCCTCTTCGAAGGTCTTTCTAGCGTTCTTTAAATCTCCTGTCCATAGGTGGCCCCAGCCCTTTTTATTCAATAGTTCACATCTTAGGTTGTTGTCTGCACATAACTCTAATCCCTCTCCGATTTTCTCAAAAGCTTCACCATATTGACCTCTATTAAGGAATATATACCCTATTTCGCATAGCAATTTGCATCTAAGAGTGTTATCCTGGCATTTGTTCATTATCTCTTCAAAATAGCCCATAGCTTCATCGTACTCATCTATTGTCGCATGAATCTCTCCCAACTTTTTTAATATATTTATTCTGTCTTCGTCGTCTTTTGTAAGTTCGAGTGCCTTTTTATAAACGACGATAGCATCTTCATGTGCGAAGACCCTTTTAGCTTCCTCACCGGCTTTTATGTAGTAGTAAACGGCAGAAGTGTACTCGCCACCTTTTTCATAGTGGTATGCTATATCCGAGTAGTAATTAGCTATCTTGTCTGTGTATAATTCCCTGATCTTATTTGCAACCATGATGTGTACCTTTTTCTTCTTGAGAGATGATATACCTCTGTAAGCAACAGTAGCCATGAGTATATGTGAAAATATGAACCCCTCAATTTTCGACTCTTCGTTCCATATACCTCTTTCCAATAATTCATCGATGATATAGAGCAACTCCAATTCGTCCTTATTTGATATCTGATGAAGAAGTTTGAAGGGTATTTCGTTTCCGATTATGCTGGCCAGTTCGACTACCTTGAGTGCTTCTTTTGAAAGGTGGAAATCCAATCGCCTCTGAAGCACATCTTCGATGATCTTAGGTGTTTCCAACTGGCTTTCATCCGTCGGATAGCTAGGAGAATCAGGAGGTATTTTACCCTCTTCTATCAATAACTCGGTGAACTCTGTTAAAAAGAGTGGGTTCCCCTGAGTAACACGATGTATAAGTCCTACAAAGTCGCTAGGCAAACGGGAGTTTCCTGTTATATCATATAAAAGTTCTCTTGAATGTTTCAATTCCAGAGGACCGATTCTGATTTCATTATACTTGTGCAAACGTGAGAGTCGTCCGCTTATCTCGTTTAGTTGGTGTGTGGTAGAAACGTCCTCGGGTCGGTAAGTGCATATGAATAAAACAGGTGCATCCTTAAGATTGTTTATCAGGTAGTGCAGTAATAGCAGTGTGGCGGTGTCAGCCCACTGTAGGTCGTCTAGAAAGATAACCATAGGTGTATTATGAGCGATCTTCTTGATCTCATTTGTAACTTTCAAAAAACTCGCCGTACGAGATGTATCGGTGATAATGTCTTTTTCGAAGTCTTGAGTGCCGATGGATATTAGGCTTTTATAAAACTCCGCAGCCTTTTTATCCTCCTCGATAATCCTTTGAAAAGCTTTTTTTAATGGTAGATATGGCTCCGATGTTCCAAAGTGAGCACCCCCCGTTAGGAAGACGAATCCTAATCTTTCGGCATATCCTTTCAACTCCATACATAAGGTGGTTTTTCCCATTCCTACTTCACCAACGACAAATAAGGCATTACATCCCTCTTGTGCCACCCTTTCCAAAAATTTAATCAGCTTAGAAAATTCATCTTCCCTATCGACGAATGGTTTTTTTTTCAGCTTTTTACGGCTTACCAAATCTAGCACCCCGTCGGGGTCAACATGGACCATAGCATATAGTAGTGGATCTTCATCTTCCACGTAGTTCTGCAGTTCAAAAATATTTACTTTTTTTTCTCCTTCCCGAGTCCTTACCACAATTTCAGTGTTGGAATATTTTTCCCTAACCATCTTTTCCTTCGCCATGCCCTTTGCACTCAGACCGTAGACCTTTCTTTTCCTTTCCTGCTCATTTTTAAGATATTTCATCTCTTCGATAAGTAGTCCATTAGTCACCATCTGCCTTGCAACTCTACTGACTTGGCTTAAGCTTGTTGCTACAGCATCTGCGATCCCCTGTTGACAGGCGAAATAGGGTGCCGTCCTGCTTGCCTTATCAAACAAATGATTCTTCAAATGTAGAAGTATCCTCTCTTCAACCGTGGACTCCATAGGCGTCTATTTTGGTGATATATCTACGTGTATATTATCCTTATCCTTAGAAATGATGCAAATTTGCAATATATCCATTTATATCGGTATCAACTTTTTAACAACACCATTGAGGTGGAAAATTCATGAAAGACGAAAAGAAAATAAAGATGTGTGCGGTATTAATACTGCTCGTATTGGGGATATCATCTCTCTCGGTTGGTGTTGTATTTTCATCGGACACAACCGAGGAACAAGTCGTTATCCTCGTACAAAAAAGAGACACGACCACCGAAACGCTCATAGAACAAGGCTATTCTGTTTTAACGGATTATGAGGATTTTGTTTTGGTTGAAACAACGGTTAGGAAACTGGACCGGTTGCACCTTCAAGGATATGTTATCGAGGAACTTGAAAACAGGGAGCATGTGGGTCTTCTTTCCCACGCCTTCAACGTGGCGGACGGAGAACCGGATATACCAGATATCCTAAGCATCGATAGATATCCAGAAGATGATCAAGGATATTACATAGTTCAATTTATCGGTCCGATCAAACCGGAATGGCAGAGCCAGCTCCAGGATATGGGTGTCAGGCTACATGAGTTTAGAAATCAGTTCAACTACATCGTAGATATGAATCTTCGAACAAAGCAAGCGGTAGAAAGACTCGACTTCGTCAACTGGGTCGGAATATATCAACCTGCATACAAATTCGATAAAGCACTCCTTTACGAAGGAGGTTTTATGCAGGTGGAAGTGTATTTCTTCGGGTTGGAAAATTCTGAACTTACTGCAAATACTATCGACTCTCTAGGTGGCCTGGTACTCGACACCGTAGAGGACCGAGTGACTATATTGATATCATCTGATATGTTAATCGATATCGCGAACATCCCTCACGTTAATGCTATCGAACTAAGTGTACTAGACAATGACTTCTTTAACAGTGCTGCCACATGGGTGATGCAGACGAACTCCGCTAATAACCGGAAGGTTACCGATAGAGGCGTTACCGGTACAGGGCAGAGAGTCTGTGTAATGGATAGCGAACTATACATGACCGGAGGCGGGCACGAGATGTGGCGAGATGCAAATAATCCAGTGGGTAACAACCATCGCAAGGTTCATCGGAATTATGTGCCCACAGGGAGTTCGGCGAGCTTGGGCACGGGTGTCTATCACGGGTCCCACGTTACCGGAACGGTTCTCGGAGATGCGCCTACCTATAACGTCTACAATAACAGGGACGGACACGCCATCGGGGCTAGAGTGGTATTCCAGGACATCGGAACGGCCGCCGGTGGTTTGAGCGTTCCGGCAGATATGTACAACAATGCATACCTGAGAAGTAGAAACGAAGGCGCCCGTGCTCACACCAACAGCTGGGGCGGTGGAATCGGTGCCGGTTACGGTACCAGTGCGAGAACATCGGACCGGTTCAGCTGGGATTACAAGGATTATACTATACTGTATGCCATGGCCAACAGCGGCCCCGGTTCAGGTACTTTATCAACCCAGGCCGAAGGCAAGAACGTGGTCAGTGTGGGTGCGGCGGTGAACGCAAACAGCCAGAACAACATGGCATCTTTCAGCAGTCGCGGTTACGCGAACGACAATAGGATAAAACCCACGATTGTAGGCATTGGTCAGGGTGTTACCTCCGCATCGCGGTCGGCCAGTGGGTACAGCAGTATGTCCGGGACAAGCATGTCGACACCCGCCATGGCCGGGCAGGTAGCCCAGGTAAGGCATTACTACGCGGGAGGTTGGTACCCTTCGGGAAGTGCAAATGCAGCTGATGCATTCAGTCCCAGTGCCGCACTGGTTAGGGCGACGATAATCAACGGTGCAGTAGAGATGACGGGGTCCGGGGCGTATCAAAACGGTCAAGTATTCCCCAACCGTGACCAGGGCTACGGCAGAACTTGGCTCGACCGTTCACTCTATTTCCAGGGTGATTCAAGGACGACCATAGTATTTGATTCTTTGAACGAAGGCGTTGCCCTATCCACCGGACAGACGTGGTCTCTGAATTTCCAGGTGGCGGATGCCAGTCAGCGTCTCGAGGTCACACTTGCATGGACCGATGACAGAGGTCCAAGCGGAGCCAATCCTTCAAACCCCGCTATCGTTAACGATCTCGATCTTGAACTGATCAGGCCCGATGGTACAAGATTTACGGGAAATGCATATCAAAGTTACAATCCCGGGTACTCACGTGCTAATCCCACTACAAATAATTGGAACGGGCTGCGAACAGCCGAGTACGACGGATTGAACGTTGAAGAGAATATTCTGCTCATACCGGGTTACAACGGCGTACAAACAGGTACTTACCAACTCAATGTACGGGCGTACCAGGTCTCCGTCGGAACTCAACCATTTGCCATAGTTGTTAGCGGCGGCGTAGGCGATAGCGATCCGGATGTACCCCCGGAGATAACGGTAACACGGCCCAATGGCGGCGAGTCGTTCACCGCCGGTACACAAGAATCCGTCACATGGACGACCGTACAAGGCGATAATCCGATAGACCACGTAAACCTGTGGTACAGTACCGATTCAGGCAGCTCGTGG
>JAFDTZ010000137.1 GCA_019594305.1 Thermoplasmata archaeon | reverse complement strand
ATTCAGTCACTACCATATAGATATTTGTCATGGTGTTCGCTAGCTTTTCTGTCAGTATCTGAAAATGTTGGTATATCTGACAGATCAACTTCATCTTCCGGTATTACTTTCTCGATCCCGATTTTTACCTCGTCTCCTTCCTTGAGTCCGTATTCTTCAAGCTCATCTTTAGTCAATCTAACCGCAAGACTATTGCCCCATTTCTTTAGTTTAGCTATCATTGTATATACATTATGTAGATACTCACTTAAAAAGTTATCGTTTGATAGAGACTGTCAAAAGTTTGGTGATTTTACAAATTTTTATAATCCGTAAAAATTCATCCAGTATATTATACTTCACTGATGACAATCAGGAAATGATCAAATATCACTACAAAGTTGACACCCTCTTCAAGACCTGATCTTTAAATACTCTAAGACGCGAGGTGGTATCTACATGAAGGCCAAATTACTCAAACGTATTTCTAAAGATATGCACCTTTCCGAGGAAGAGGTTTTGGAGGAGAGTATTTCCTCTTTTTTAGATCGTAGTTTGTGCAATGCATCAGTTGAAATTGAGAAACTCAAGAACAAATATGACGTTGAAAGTTCCGAAGAGCTTGAAGAAAAAATAGAGAAGGTTGAAGTTGAAGCACATCCTGCATGGGAAGAATTGATAGAATGGGAAAATCTAAAGAAACAGATCGTCAAGTTCAAAGAATGGACGAAAAAGATATCTACCTCTTCCTAAAAGAAATCGCTCTTCCATAATCAAGGATGGATTCATCACTAGAGGCACTCTCGGCACCCCGATGAGTTTGAGAATACTTTTTTGCGAGGGTTCTTTCCTGGAAGTACGGATATCAGGAGGGAAATATTCATATCATTGGGAGCGAAGGATGATAGACAACACCATTTTCCGTCACGATAATGCTCCTCATCATAAGGATATAGCCACATATCCTAAACATTTTCATTTTGAAAATGATAATAACGTTAAGGAGAGTAAGCTTAGTCCTGATCCGAGAAAGGAGTTATTGAATTTCTTTGCTTTGTAAAGGATCGGATAGAGCAAGATCATATATTTTTATCTCTTCGGCCGGGGTAATTTTTTTCCTCCGGGAGTAACTTTTCCCATATCACCGATGCTTTCATGTCATAAACTCCGACTTTATCGGTAGTTATGACATACTAAGATTTAGCCTTTTTGTTGGTTTTACACTGTTGAGAACAGAAATCATAGTGGAAGACGCAAACAAATTCACCAAAAGTTACGTCCTTGACTATATAAGGACTTAACGCACCCAATAAAAATTTACTCCAGTTCGGGATACAATTCCGTTACTTTCTTTCGGATGGAATCCCGAGCTACCTTTGACCGATCGATGTGATGGATCTTGTCCATCTCCCGTTTTAAATCATCGGGTATCCTTACTTTTATCTCAGACATGATAATTCCTATTTGTAATCAGGGTCCTCTTGGTATATGTATCTAATGTTGTCTTCTCGCTTCGATTTTCCCGACTCGTTTACCTCTGTTCCAAAGATGTACTACCCAAGCCAGTACAACATGAACGAAAGATTATTTATAAGGCGCTTATTATAGCAGAAAAATATAAAAAGAGCCGAGGTCATCATCAAAGGGCGTGTACAGAGGCCCGGATACCGTGATACGGTTGACAACATAGCCTATCATCTTGACCTGAGTGGTTTTGTGAGGAACGAAGAGGATGGCAGTGTACTCATCGTCTGTGAAGGTGAAAGAGAAAATATCGAAAAGTTGGTGAAGGGAATAGATATAGAACAGTACCCTATCAAGGTCAGAGATATCTCGATCGAATATTCAGAGGCCACCGGGGAGTTCGACGAATTTGAGATCGTAAGAGAAGAAGATCTGACACAAGCGGTATACGAAAGGATGGACACCGCTGCACGTTACATGCAGGAGATGAACATAGATCTTGGTGAAAAAATCGACGTTGTGGGCGAGAATGTCGGACAGAACATTGAGGAAACACGGAAGGTACACGAGGAGACCAGAGCATTCAGGGCGGATACGGTCGAGTGTTTCGACAGGCCGGACGACAAGTACCATATAGTATCGGAGAACCTAAAGGCCATGAACAGGGAACTTCTGGAATCACGTAAAGAACTCACACGTCTGGTAGACCATATAGGGTTGCTCGTGAAGGATCACATAGAAAATGAAGAGAGAGCGTCTTCTGCCTAAAACGATATCTCGCGGCTATATCCTTCTGCCTCCGAAGAATGATGATTGCCCTGTATCGGCTCGGCTTCTCACCATCACCTCGTCTCCTTCGGTTACACCCAACCTTTTGAGGTCCGACCGACGGACGTATATATAGCGGAAAAGAAAAGTTATCCAACATAACTTTCTTTTCCACTGCTAGCTCATAAGAAAAATATGTTCAAATATTTTTCTTAATCGCTATATAACCGTCTTCCACAAAGTCGTCGGTGTATCCGCTCACGATTATCGCACTACGTCCGAATTCCAATGATAATCTGTCACCCTCTGTGATGGATAGTTTATCGAAGGCCGACTTGCATATCCTTGTCCTGCCGCCTTGAGCTATAACGCTTCTTTTTACCCTGAGTGATACGCTATCTTCTGTCATTTTAAACACGCTATCAAGTCTTCTTGTCCATGAGCTTCTTCTTATTACGGACGTTGAGTTCACGCCCTACGAGATTGAGTGTTAGGCCTACTATCACAACTACTATAGCTAATTGTAAGGGTCTGCTTTGAAATAATGACTCGTGTTCGACTGCGACGGGTGTATCTTCCTTCGGCTCTACAGTTATGGTAGCCGTATCCGGATCCGACCAGTTGTCCCGTTCGTCCATAACTCTGAATGTAATATGATGCGTTCCTACGGTCAATGTGGTGTTGAATTCCCTTTCATCGGAAAGTATTCCATCTATATTTGAACTCCACTGATAGCTGACGTTACCTATGGTCGCTTCGGCCTTTCCTACGAACGTGATTATCTGGTCTTCTTCCGCCGTTTCCGGTGTGATAGAAACGATGACGGCGAAAGGTCCTACCATACCCGGTATAGTTAGATTGATGGGATCCGAGGTGGCATAGAGACTCGGGTCCTCGGCATCGTAGGCGGTAAACGTTACATAGAATAACGGGTACGAATCTTCATCGGGTGTCCAGGAAGCTGTCCAGTTTTCATCTATATGTATTTCATCGTGTGAGCTTCCGTAGGTCATATTTTTCGGATCTTCCCGATCATCGAAGTGGTCCGGCAGGTGCACGCTCCAGGTAGTGCCCGGTTCTACTATCCGAGGGTATATACCTCCCAGATATCTCGGCGGTTGATTTTCCATGATATGATTCAACCGTATCGGGTCGGATTCTGCGTACAAGAACGGATATTCCCTATCGTAAGCTGTGAATATTAGATCCGTTACATCCTCATCGCCGTATTCAGGAGTCCAAAGGGCCCATGTGATGTTGACTATCTTAACGTCGTCGCTGTTCGATTCGAATACTAATTTACCGGGATATTCGTGTGAGAAGTAGTTTATTAGGTTCACCGTCCACCATTCATCTTCGTAGACGTTCTTATCTTCCAGACCACCCAGGTATACAGGCGGGTACAGAGTGTCGTTTACGTAGATGGTGATCGTATCTGTATCCAACAGCCCTCCCGGCTCTTCCACACTAACGGTGATGGATGATTCTCCGTGGTATCCTTCCTCCGGATATACCACTATCCGATCGTTACTCAGATTTACTATGTCCGGGTCACTACGTTCAGTTATGTTAAACCTTAGATCGTCTAGATCTCCCGGGTAGTCGACATAATCGGTACTCCGCAAGTTGATCCCATCTTCCTCTTCGATCACGGTGTTCTTCTCCATGAATATTTCCGGTAAAGTTTTGAAGAAGGGCGTATCGTAGCTGATAACTTCTACGGAGATCGTGTTTTCGACGGTGTATGTTCCCGCCGTTAGCGTTACCGTGACGGACTCCAACCCGGTTTCGGTATAGTACAACTCCAAGGTCAGGTTGTCTTTATGTACGGTGATATAGTCTGAAGTGGTGGTCAGATTCCAATCTTCACCGAAGGGTTCCAACCCGTCGATGTAAGGCGAAACTTCGAACCAAGTTGTGACGTTTTCCCGTACCTTCAACGTACCCGGCAATTCCATGACAGGAGACGGTGGTACTACCGATACTGAAAATTCGTTACTCTCCTGCACTCGCAACCCGTTGTTCGCCCTTATCTTGAAGGTATATTCTCCCGTCCCGGCGATCCTGGACCTGAAGTCGACCAAATCTCCGTCGATACTGGCGGAAAGCTCGTCTGAGTTCTCCTGCTCGCTGACGGAGTATATCAATTCCAAACCCATCGGGTCGTAGAAATACTCGGTAAGGTTGATAACGGCTTCGGTGGTCTGGTTCCACTCAACGGTGTATGTGTCCGGTATGGGTTTGCGGAGGATCGGCGCCCGTTCAGTGTATCTAACTGTCAGCTGAATATCAAAGGTACAGTTGTCCTCTGCTGTCATGGTTAGAGGTACTTGTACCCAGCCGGTCTCGTTCGCCGTAGTGGTGGCAACATAGTTCTCTACTGGCGTTGTTATGTCTATTGTTGGCCGGTAGTCGTAAGTGACCCGCAGGTCGGAGAGAGTGAAGTTGGCTGCGTACTGCGAGCGAACTGTGATGGGAACGGTGACCATGGGGTTGCCCCAGGAGTCGTAGGACGGGGTGGCGGTGTCGATGTATGATTGGATTGGAGACGCGAGGCTAGAGATGCGCTCGCGTAGCCAGTTGAGCTGGTTGCGGGCGACGTAGACGTAGTTGTTGGATACCATCAATAAGTCGATATCTCCGTCGCCTTCGACGTCCTTCGGATGTATCTCAAGGCCGCCGCCGCTCATGAAGAAGTTGTATTCTTGTACTAGCTGTTCGCCGTT
>JAFDTZ010000027.1 GCA_019594305.1 Thermoplasmata archaeon | reverse complement strand
CCCAACATGTTCGAGGTTTTCATATTATCCGGTAACGACCAGGTGAATACGGCGGGAACACTATTGAACGAACCTATGGTTGTGGAAGTACGCGATCGATTCGGCACACCCGTTGGAAGGGGATGGATGGTCTATTTCAACATTACTACGGTGGGATTGAACGGAGACGGCGAGTTTAGCAGAACTTCACCGGTACTTACTGATGATAACGGCACCGCAAGCATTTGGCTGACTTTGGACAGCGCAAGAGGTGAGAACAATGTTACTGCCGAGATAAAGGGTACGGGGGACTCAAAACAAGTTATATTCAACGCCTTGGGAACCCTACCGGGATTCGATATTGAAATTTCATTGAATGCAAGAAGGGTTACATCGGGAGACGTGGTGGTATTTAAGATAGAATATGATAATACCGGAACTGAGGCAGCAGCCGACGTATGGATAACCATGGAGATAGACGGTAAACTTATCTATGTTAGCGATACAAGCGATGTAACGCCTACCATAACTGAAAACACATATATGTGGCACTTTACAGATGTAGAAGTAGGTAACCATCGTTTTGACGTGGTGTGTAGGGTAATTGATGACATACATAGAAAACATATCATCAGAAACCATGCGTTACTGGAATATACCGACGCCCAGGGGGGCAGTATGCCACCTGTAACATCCAATGAAGAACCCCTAGAGATAGATATAACGGTATGGGATAAGATATTCTGGCCATGGCCCTTGATACCGATTATTTTGCTTATATTGATAATCTTCTGGCATTTTTACAAAAAAGTAGAGATAGAAGATGTATTCTTGATATACGGCTCCGGTCTCTTAATTTCTCACAGATCTACGGGTACTATCGAAGAAAGGGACGGTATGGATATGGACATATTCAGTGGGATGCTAAGTGTAATCCAGGATTTCGTTAAGGACTCCTTCAAGGAAGAAGAGAACTATGGAATTAAACGCTTGGAATTCGGTGATAAAAGGATACTGGTAGAAAAGGGTAAACATACTTTTATGGCCGTTGTTTTCAAAGGCCGTGTGGTCGGACCCTTAGAAAAAAAGATGGAGTCTATATTAAAGGATATAGAAGGGGATTATGATGAAATATTAGATGGTTGGGACGGCTCAATAGATGACATGGAAGGCGTCGATGCATATCTTGAAGAACTATTTTGAGACGGTGTTGCTTAAAACGATGGATTAATATAGTATTGTACGTGTATACCAATATGCCTGACTTAGAAGGTCATGGTGAGAGCGTAACGCTCCGTGAATCATGATGCAAGAGTCAGGCAGTGGTCCTGTTGGGTCTCCTAGTGATATGGACGAAACGTCCGCAGATGAGCGTGGAACAACCCCAGGACCGTACATACCCCTGACCAGAGTCAGGAGGGGGAGTTGGCTGCCGTGCCATACTATGAACCCAACTGTTACGGTCAGGGGACATACCTTTACAGGTTTTATCCATGAGCAAAAAAATACTGAAATGCCCTAAATGTGAAAGTACCAATGTGGTTCCAATGGCTGGTTTCGTAACGGGATATAAGTATCACTGCAAGGATTGTAACTACAGGGGTGTTTTGATACTAGAGGTCGATCTAGAAGAAGAGTAGGTCACGCAAACATTACCTGTTTTTTAATTTTTCTTTCGGTCGTATTTGAAAGTACCTTTTCTATAGCGAGCTTGAATTGGTCCATGCCGATCTCATCAAAGTCCTCTCTAAGGGAAAGCATACCGGCTTCAGTGGTTATCGCCTTTATATCGGCTCCGCTAGCACCCTCGGTCTTCTTTGCGAGTTCCTCAATATCAACACCATCTTTTAAAGGCATCTTCCGCACATGTATCTCAAATATCTTTTTACGGGCCTCCAAGTCAGGAAGCGGAACCTCAAGGATCCTGTCGAACCGCCCGGGTCTCAGCAATGCCTTGTCAAGGAGTTCCGGTCTGTTGGTGGCACCCATCACCTTTATTTCGCCGATGGATTCGAAGCCGTCCAATTCTGCCAAGAACTGCATCATCGTCCTCTGGACCTCCCGGTCTCCCGAGGTCGCCTGGTCCAAACGCTTGGATGCAACGGAGTCTAATTCGTCTATGAAAATTATGGAAGGAGCATGTTCTTTTGCCATAGCAAAAAGTTCTCTAACCATCCTTGCACCCTCTCCGATATATTTCTGTACCAGCTCAGAGCCTACCATCTTTATGAAAGCGGCGTTAGTCCGGTTGGCAGCGGCCTTTGCTATCAAGGTTTTTCCGGTGCCGGGTGGTCCTACCAGGAGCACTCCTTTCGGCGGTTCGATTCCCATGCGCTTGTACTTAGCGGGATAGAGCAGTGGCTCCTCTATAGTTTCCCTTACCTCCCTTATTTGATCTTCCAAACCGCCGATATCTTGATATGTAATCACCGGCTTCTCGATTATCTCAGCGGCCATTACCTGCGGATCTATGGATGGCGGAAGTTTTTTCACAATTGATAAGGTCTGTTTGTTCATGGCCACACGAGTACCCGGTTTCATCTCGGGACCGGAGAGATACTCGGCCACGGAGACCAAAAAATCAGGGCCGGTAGAGCTTTGTATGATGGCCCGGCCGTCGGGAAGCATCTCCCGTATCGTACCAACTATAAGAGGTGGTTTTTTGAGACTTACCAATTCCCTCTTTATCTCCTTTGTCTCCCTTTTTAGTCTTTCCAACTCTCGGACTATATAGTCTCTTTCACCACTGAACTCCACTTCCATCAGTAACTGGTCGTGCCTTCGTTGCAGCTCTTCTATCCGTCTCGTTAAACCTTGTGAAGATTCACTTACGTCCTCTTCCGCCAATTAACCACCATATTTAGTAATATTTAGGTTGCAAGGTTGATAATAAATATTGTGGTACTATATCTCATCTATCGTAAATCAGCTCATGTAATCTTCTCAAGGCGGAGATTCTTTCCTTCTCACCGATATCAGCCATATTAAGTGCTTCATCCATGGTTTTCAAGGTGGAGTCATATACATCCCTATCTACGGGAAAAGGCGTTCCATCCTTACCACCATGGGCAAAACTATATTTCACGGGGTCTTCCCAGCTAGGTTCAGTGCCGTATATTAGATCAGAAACCAGTGCGAGTGCTCTTATCTTTTTAGGCCCCACACCTTTCAAACTGATCAATTCTTCAAAGTCCTGAGGCTGAAATTCATATGCCATCTTTAGGGTTTTCCATCCGCTTTGGCTGACGTCAAAGTCAAGGACTTGGTGATGAGAGGGCATGGTCAGAGATTTTTCCAGGTATCTATCCAAATTGGTCTGTCCCCCGGGACTGAAAAAACTTCTGAGGTGAACAGGATCGTCATTGATAAGATCTACACAGGTCTTTCTCGTTTCCTCACTCTTTACAGCGGTCATATCCAAAACCTCACTTTCCATCCTATCGCAGCATACGCCCAAGTGCGGTTCCCGTAAAAAGTCTTTGACCGAATCGGACAGCAAATGATATCTTCTAGCCATATGCATGTCCGAACACATGCCCTGTTGTACGACACCCCAATCTCCATCTTCTGTTACGAAGAAAGAATGATGATAAAGCTGATAGTCATCCTGGATACAGCTATTGTCCACCTTAGCGGACATCCGGGAAGCGTATGTTAACTCTTCTAGCTGGGAAGTACGGAGAGAGAAAACATCGTCCAGCGCCTCTATCTCTTGCGGAGTACGGAGTGATGTTTTACCTTTACCGCCTAGAACGGCTACTCCTAGTTCTGAAGGGTCTAGGGCGAGTTTCAACGCACCACACGTAGTGGTGGTGGTACCGCTGGAATGCCAATCGAACCCGATGGTGCATGCAAGGGATTGAAACCAATAGGGGTCTGTAATGCGTTTCAGGAATTCTTCCCTGCCGTATTCACGGATAACAACCTCAGATATTGCACCGCTCAGTTCCACCATCCTACGGAAAAGCCAGCGAGGAGCCTTCCCTCCGTGAAGAGGAAGGTCCGCCCTACCTGTCATTTTCATTAGTCATCATAATGGTTAACAGACTATATATACAATAGCGGCAGGGGTATGTGAAAGTAATATCATCAATTGGTATAGTAGTACTTACCTTCATGTTTCTGCTTACGGTCCAATCTGGAATCCGTTTTATTTACCCTAGGTCTATTTGTGTCGGGATCCCGTCTGAAGGTGATATCGACCTCTCTGAGGAACTTATTCATCCCTTCCTTCATCTCGAAAGGTCCTTCGCCTTTTCCATAGACGCCGGGAGAACCGGAAAAGTTCATGATCATGTCTGAGACATAATCTATGAAGTAGACATCGTGGTCTACTATCAGCCCCGCTTTATTTGTCTTTTCCATGAATCGTCTTATCGCCCTTGCGGTCTCCATCCTCATGTTTGAATCCAGATAGGCGCTAGGTTCGTCTATGAGGTAAAGGTCTGCTTCCCTTCCCAGGCAGAGGGCTATGACTACCCTTTGAAGCTCTCCGCCACTAAGATTGGACAGCTCTCTTTCGAATAAAGGCTTCAAATCCAAGGGCTTCGCCACTTCGGACTGGAAAAGATTGGTGTCAAACATTTCACTGATGTAAGAATGATAGAGATCCATAACTCGACCGCTGAAATCCGGCTTTATGTACTGGGGTTTGTAACTGACGGACATGCTCGACTTTATATCTCCCTCAGTTGGATCGATGACTCCCGCCAGCATCTTTACGAAAGTCGTTTTACCGGTGGCATTTGGCCCTACTATGCCGACTACCTCACCCGTCGGTACTAAACCCGGCTCGGTTTCTAGTTTGAAGTTATCCCACTCCTTTACCAAACGCCCGTACTCTATCAAGGGTTCGGTGTGCCAGTCTTTACGGGGTGCGTGGCTTTCAAAAGTGATCTCGGCGTCTCTGAATCTTATGTTTTCCTCAGTCAGAAATCCGTATAAAAAAGTATTGATCGCTCGCCGAACACCCCTGGTTTGTGTGACGACGCCGTATGCACCGGTGGAGCCGTATATTATATGGGTGGAATCCGCGAGAAAATCAAGGATGGCTATATCATGTTCGATAACCATCACCTGGCTCTCTTTACTCTTTTCCTTGATCACCCTTGCCACATTAAGACGTTGTTTTATGTCAAGGTAAGATGAAGGTTCGTCGTAAAAATAAATATCCGCCTCCTTTGTCGATGCAGCGGCGATAGCCACCCTCTGTAGTTCTCCACCGGACAGTGTAGTTATGAGTGCATCCAGGGTGTTCTCGATATCAAGCTTTTCAACCCATCTATCGTAGTCATCTCCGACCCGTGCGAGTAGTTCTTTAACTTTACCTGTATAATGAGCGGGGATCTTGTCCACATACTGAGGTTTTACTGATGTTTCAAATTCTCCGTCGGCTATTTTTTCAAAATATTCCACAAACGCCGTACCCGAATAATGCTCAAGTATGTTTTCCCACGACGGCTCCTTTTCATAAGCACCGAGATTGGGTATTATCTCTCCGGACAATATCCTTATGGCTGTTGTCTTGCCGATACCATTAGCACCTAATATACCGACTACCTTATCCTTCTGAGGTATAGGCAGTCGATATAATCTGAAAGAATTCTCGCCGAAACGGTGAATCATCTCCTTTTCAAGCTCCTCGGCAAGGTTGATTATCTTGATCGCATCGAAGGGACATTTCAATACACAGATACCACACCCGGCGCACAACTCTTCGGAGATACGGATTCCATCTTCCGTTTTGACTATGGTTTCATCACCGGTTCTAACCTTCGGACAATACTGGATACATTGGTAATTACATCTATCGTGACGACATCTATCCTTTATTACTACGGCTATTCGCATCATCACCTCATAAAGGGGGTGATATTTTAGGTTGGTGGAAGGAGAGATATACATAATGTTTAAATACAATCTACAAAATCAATTCTGCAGATGTTCCCTTTATCTTTAGAAGTAACACGGACCACGGCGGTACCGTTCATCGTGATGATAATCGGCTTACTGATAACCATATATTATCTTCTTTACGTTCACACACGTTTTCAAGGGGACAACGAAGTGAAAAAAGACAGTGTTAAGAGTATATCTCTAAAGTCGGGAGAGTTCGAATGCCCTCGCTGTCGTGCCCATGTAGACGCCGACTCCGCCCTATGCATGGACTGCGGAGCCGAGTTCGAGATGGATAAATTTTCGTGTCCGGTATGCGGTGTTGAAGTTTCACATGAGGATGAAACGTGCCCGGAATGTAAGGAGACTTTTATAGTAGATGAAAAAAAATATGTTTGTCCTATATGTAAAGCACCGGTAGATGTTTACTCTAATGAATGTAAAGAATGTAATTCCAAATTTTGGAGTCCTGTGAGAAGATATGAAAAGGACCACTCTGTTAAGGAGAAAAAGGACAAAAAGATAAACCCTGACCTCATAGAGATAGTTGGTGACGATCAAGATTGACTTGAGGAAAAACCCGTTCTAGTTCTTGCCGCTAGTCCCACGTGGTAGTTTTCCATCTCATAAGGGCTATTGAAGGCCCTAGCTATAGCTACCAGAGAATCATTAGGGTCTACGATCAAGACCTCGTCTCCCGGACGGATATGTTCCCATGCATAGTTTACGAATCCATTGAAAACGTTTTTTCCTTCGGCATTGTAACTGGCACTATCTTCAGTAACTTGTACCCTGAGCAAGGGGGCTTGAAGATGTTTGTGCAGTAGAATTGCCCCCTCTTCTTTTAATGAAAATAACCCATCGTAGTGCCGCATGGATAGTATATGCTTACCGTTAAGAAAGACGTTCTTTATTCTACCACGACGATTTTTTACTAACTCTAACTCACCGTTGGTTAGAACTTCGCCGGCACCACGACAGAATTGGTATTCACAAACACTGTAAACCTTCATCAGTTCATATGATATTCCCGTTACTTTATCCAGAGATTCAAGGGTCTCCAAACCATCCCAGTATATTACATCGGTGATATCGCATCGGTCTAAGTATTTTTGTAAAGACGCTTCATCATTCAGATCCTCCGGAAAGATGGACTGGGCAACAGGGTATACCTCATCCATCTCCAGGGGAATGGGGCCAAGGGGGGTTTGCATCAGTAAATTGACACTGTATTCAGGTGATAACGCCTTTATTTCTCTAGTAAGATATCTGTTATATGGTTTCTTGTCCTCCCGCCCATTAAAGATAATTGTAGGCCCGCAGACCGTTGGTGAATAGCTATCTCGTATCCAAACCTTTAATCGCTTCACCATAGGTCGCTCGAGGGTGCTTTTTCCCGTATAAAAAAGCGCCTTCTTTCGGCCTTTTGGTTGGTATATCTCCATGGTTTTCCAATTTGAAGTCAGTGCCTTCAGAGACTTCAGTAGATAGGGATGAGCTCTTGCACGTCTTTCCACAAGTTCCCACAACGATTCTTCCCTAACAGCTTGTTTTACCTTCTCTATTTCGTTGTAACTTACCCATAGATTGTGCTCGGCGATCTTTCTTGTCTTTTCATCGGTATCGAGATCCTTCAACTCTTCAACTGTTAAGTCCGAACAGGTGGGGCAAAGACATGCAAGATGTTCTATATCATCTATATTCCTTGTACCGTCGGGATACATCATGTCTCCCCGTCTAGCGTACTTGGCATAGGAACTCGAATCGAAGAGGTCGCATCCCAGTAATACCGCTAGCGGATAAAGCATAGGATGTCCCGCACCGAAGAGATGCACCGGGCCGGTGGGCCCCAAACCGCGTTTGGAGGCGATTATAACGTTTACAAGGTCAAAAAACCTGTAATTCTCCAATAGTGGTACTACTCCGCCGATGGGATAGAAACTGCCCTTCAACCGAGAAAGTCGTTCGGCACATTCTTCTCTCAAGTCCGGATATATCCCACCTTGTATGGGCAGAGCGATATGGCTGGGACCATCTCCGTATCTATCCATCGCATCTACCGCACGAGCTACAGTCGTATCCACCTTCTTTTTAACAACAGAAGAATTATCGGTAGGCTCGGTGAACATATCCAGTATTGTAGATATATCAGAGCCGATATTTACCTGGAAGTCCAATATCTCCGTGGGCTCTATATCCAGTTCGCCGTAAACATGGGCCTGAAAAGTGCCGGAATCCGTCATGATCGCCCCTGTGAAATCCAAAAGTGAGTGGAGACCCCTTTCCAGTGCCCTGTCTTTTAAGTGCTGACTCTGGTAGATAACGTATGAATTGGTTATTAGTACCTCGCTTTTGAATTTTTTTTGTAGTTCGCGGGGTGTGATCAACTTCACGTTGGGATTGACAACGGGCATGATATTGGGCGTGTCTACCACACCATGAGGTGTGGTAAACTCCGCTATCCTTGCCATACCGTCTCGGTGTTTGATCTCAAACATCGGCCTGTTTACTCCTCCCACAAGGGAGACATCTTCCTTAGATTACCCACTACTTCCGGTATGATCTCTAATGATCTCTCTATCTCTTCAATGGTGTTAAATCTGCTCAAAGTTAGCCTCAAAGAACTGTGTGCCTCCACTTCTCCGCATCCGATGGACATCAATGTTCTAGATGGTCGAAGTTTTTTTGAAGAACATGCGGAGCCCGTGGAAGTTCCTATACCTCTTCCATCGAGCTGCAGTACAAGTGCTTCACCTTCAACCGCCTTGAAAGAAAAATTGGCGTTATTAGGCAATCTCTTCGTCGGATGCCCGTTGAGCTTAACCTCTTTTACATTTTCCATTATACCGTCTATCAAACGGTCCCTCATCTCTTTCATCTTTTTTATGTTTTTATCCATCTCTGTCCTTTCTATTTTACATGCTACACCCAGGCCAATTATACATGTTACGTTCTCGGTACCCGATCTTCGCCCGTTCTCATGACCGCCTCCGTGCATCATGGGTTCAAGTTTCACATCGTCAGCGACATAGAGTGCCCCTACGCCTTTTGAAGCATGGATCTTGTGACCGGAGATCGAGAGTAGGTCTATACCGGTCTTCTTTACGTCTATATCCAATTTCCCAACGGTTTGCACCGCATCGGTATGGAATATAACGTCTTTATCCTTCGCTATTTCAGCTAGCTCTTTTATGGGCTCTATGGTCCCTATTTCATTACTTGCATATATTAGAGAGGCGAGTACCGTATCTTTTTTGATAGCTTCTTCGAAGTCTTCCGGCTTTATCAATCCGTCTTTGTCCACAGGTAGATATGTAACCTCATAGCCGTCCTTTTCAAGGTACTTACACGTATTGTAAACGGCAGGATGTTCGATAGATGATGTGATTATATGTTTACCTTTATTCTTTCTTACTACACCCTTGATTGCGAGATTATCTGATTCGGTTCCACCGGATGTAAAAACGATCTCATGTTCACGGGCACCGATCAATTCGGCAACTTGCTCTCTTGCTTCTGCAACCACGTCGGAACTCTCTCGTCCCATCCTGTGAAGACTGGAGGGATTGCCGTAACAATCCTCCAAATAATCTTCGATAGTTTTATTCACTCTCGGGTCGGTTTTTGTGGTTGCCGCGTTATCCAGGTATATGTATTTCGTGGGAAGACCTCCATTTGATAACAAGATAGAGTGGAAACTCTTTAAAAAGTTTCTGAATGAAGCACTATGGTGGTGCTTATAACAATCGATGTAGAAACCCTTAACTATAAATACTAAAACCGCAATTACAATATGTTACAATAAGTAACATGCCTCAGATATGGATGTAGGCTTACGCCTATTCCATAAAGAGGAGGAATAAAACATGAAAACAAAAACGACAATTGCGATATTTTTGGCAATAGTACTAGTGATTTCAGTTTTTGCCGCGGTTTTCGTACACTCTTTTGAATCAGGAGAGACGGATATCGTTTTGGTGAGGACTAGTGACTCAAACGAATTGAATAATTTAGAGACTCTAGGAGCGAGCATATTGGAGAGTTACGAAAGTTTTGCTCTCGTAGAGATAGATCCGGCTGTTATACCACAGGCGGAGAGAATGGGAATCTCCATCGATATGATGGAGCATAGGACTACTTTGTACGTAAGGGATCAAGCATTTGACTTTACACAGGGAGAACCGAGTATGCCAGATTCACTACAGTTGAGCGAATACGAATCCGGCGTGCAGGGACAGTACATCCTACACATGATAGGACCCGTAGCAAGCAGCTGGCGGCCTACTTTGGAGAGCATGGACGTTGAGGTATTGAACTACATACCTAACTACGCATACCGTGTACGGATGACCCCTGAGCGTGCAAGAGAAGTATCGGAACTATACTTTGTGGATTGGGTCGGAATATACCACCCCTACTACAAGCTACAGCCCGGTCTGAATCATGGTCTGGTGGAGATACTTCTTTTACCCGGGGCCAGCGACGAGAGCATCAGATCCGTTAGAGATACCGTTCCGGTTATTTCATTCGAAGAATTCGATAATGGCGAATACTACCTTACTGCTCTCGTGCCCTCTGAAGAAGTGATACACAATTTGGCAGTTATACCCGACCTGGACTATATCAGCCGTTATGTTATACCCGAACTCCACGACGAGATGGCTACACAGGTTATCGGCGGCGGTCTTTGGTTCTTCGACGATGAAGACGATGATCCTACCACTGCTTACAGACTACACGGAACCTACGGTTCATATATGAACCAGATAGGTTATGAAGGTGACGGGGTAATCATCAGTATATCTGATACGGGAATCGGAGACGGTAACGTAGGAGGAGGCCACCCGGACTGGGCCAGTAGAGTTATCGGCGGTTACTCATTCTCAGGTGGTTGGGAAGACGGCCATGGACACGGATCTCATTGTACGGGCTCCGCCGCAGGCCATACACACGCCGGTACGGGTACCACGGTTTACAACGACTACTATGCTGGCCAGGGCTCCGCACCTGCGGCTGAACTGTACGCTATACGAATATTTGACGGTAGTGGAAGTTATATTGGCCCGAGCAACATCCGAGAGATACTCGATCGTGCAAATGATGCCGGTTCAGTAGTGAACTCAAATTCTTGGGGTGCCGCAACGGGTGGTGCCTACGGATCTCGGGCATCACAGTATGACGAAGGTATCAGGATACATAACATGATCGTCACCGTATCGTCGGGTAACAGCGGTCCCGACTACACCACGGTTGGAGAACCTTCAAGCGGTAAGAATACCATTTCGGTAGGTGGCTCACAACCTTACAATCCCAATACGGGTAATACCGACCCCGAAATGATGTACAGTTCCAGCTCTCGTGGATGGACCCAGGACAACCGTGTGAAGCCCGATGTTTTGGCACCTGCACAGAACATATACTCAACTAGACAAACCTCTGGATACCAATACATGTCAGGAACATCCATGTCCAACCCTGCTGTGGCAGGGGCGGCAGCTGTTGTCTACGAATGGTACCAGGTCAACCACATAACAAACGAAAGGCCAAGTGCGGCTATGGTGAGAGCACTCATCATTAACACCGCCAACGAGATGGGTGGAAACACTGAAGGGCCCATACCCAACAGGGATGAAGGTTGGGGAATGGTAGACATCTCGAAACTGGAACGGCCATTAGGTAATCCGGTACCTTTCATATTAGTAGATGAAGACACGGCCCTTGGCACAGGAGACGTTGAGGAACATGGTATTGCGGCAGCAGATATGTCTGAGCCTTTTAAGATCAGTCTTGTGTGGACCGATATGGAAGCAGGAGCCGTCGGAGGCGGTCGTACATTGATAAACGATCTGAACCTCGAGGTAGAATCTCCCAGTGGTGATATCTATCGTGGAAATGCATTCAGCGGCGGTTGGACCCCACCAAATACCAACACTATGGGCGACTTCGATTACAGCGGAGACGGTTGGGATGATACCAACAACGTTGAGAATGTGTATATCCACCCGGACGGTATCGAAGCCGGAGGATACACGGTAAGAATACACGGTAATAATGTACCTGACGGACCTCAAACCTATGCATTGGTGGCTTATAACGCAGCCGCAGGTCCACAGATAGACCTCATACGCCCCGAGGGCGGCGAGTTCTGGCAAGTCGGCACACAGGAGGATATATTATGGAGCACAAGCGAAGGAGCCGGTACGATAACCGATATCGATCTAGAGTACAGCACTAACGGAGGTACCAGCTGGTCTTACATAGATCAAGGTATCCCAGATACAGGGTCCTACCAATGGACTATACCGAATGAGCCAACGAGTAACGCTATGGTCCGTGCAACAGTGCACGATGATAACCCGGATACAGACCCGGGAACGGATACCAGCGGTTTGTTCACCATAACTGATGTTACTCCCGTCGATGTTGAGTTGATAGCCCCTAACGGTGGGGAAGTATG
The DNA here is from genome assembly GCA_019594305.1 of Thermoplasmata archaeon. Lineage (GTDB taxonomy): Archaea > Thermoplasmatota > Thermoplasmata > Halarchaeoplasmatales > Halarchaeoplasmataceae > Haladaptatiplasma. Next base: position 7,786 of record JAFDTZ010000027.1, on the reverse strand, counting down.
GCACGTCGAAAGTTTTCAGGATATCGTATGGAACACTATTCAGGGTGATAACCCCGTAGATAACATCGACCTTGAATACTCGGCCAACGGTGGAGCTACTTGGACTTCAATAGTAGCAGGAATCGCTGATACAGGCAGTTATTCATGGGAGATCCCGGATGTAACTACCTCTGAAGCACTCGTAAGAGTATGGGCCCATTGTACAGGTGGCACTACCGCTTCCGATACCAGCGATGCTTACTTCGACTTGGTAGGTTATCCACCCGAACCTCCAAAGAATTTGGATGTCGATTGGTGGGCCTTAGGTCAGGAAGTATACTTCGAAGACGATGTGGAAGGCGGAGACCTAGGTTACACAACTTGGGAATCCCATGCACAAGCAAGTGATTGGGGTATACGTCAGCACGGAGCCGCAGTTGGAGATAACTCTTGGGACTGGGGCGACGGCAATTTCAACAAGGATGGAAGCGTAGGAATGGAGAGTCGTTTGATCTCGCCTGAGATAACCATACCCGCCGACGCCACGAACGTACAACTCACCTTCCAGCATTGGAGAGATTTCGGAGATACTGCGCTCTACGATGCAGGCAATCTGAGAATATCTCAGGATGGCGGAGCCTTCAATTTGGTCGTTCCGGAAGAAGGTTATGACGGAACTGTTCCAACTGGCTGGGGTAATCCACTCGGTGGAGAACAGGCTTGGGGTGGTGTCGTTGGTTGGACAACCGCTACATTCGACCTATCAGCTTATGTAGGCAGTACGGTACAGTTTAGATGGAACGCCGGAACCGAAGCTTGGGATGGCTTGGACGGCCCCGGATGGCGTGTCGATGATATATTGGTAACGGGAGATGCTGCGGAAGGAACCGACCACAATCTATTGACCTGGGACGCAGCTCCCGGAGATTGGATCGACAGCGGTCCACAGCAGGACTTCTCGACACCGGATATCGATGCCACTCTAGAAGCGGCTGGTCCCGGAACAGGTCCGGAAGTGACTGGAACTGTCTCACCGGATAACGAAGCCGAATGGCGAAGACTCTACTTAGGTGACTGGCGGCCTGTTGAATCGGATGATGCGATAGGTTTGAACAACCCTGATGTTTGGTACGGAGCTATCAGGATGGACCTCTCCGCCGATATCGGTCTATACTTCACACACGTGGCCTACTTCGATCACGACGAGGCGGCTAATTACGCACAGGGTTTTGTCGCACCGGATGCCGGTGGCGCCCCTGCAGCGGGTTGGATGCCTACGGAGCAGTACACTCCGACAGGTGCAGGTTGGGCCGAGATGGAACTCGACGAACCTGTGGAGATCGAAGCACCCGGAGATTACTGGATAGTCGTGGCTGTTGATGACATGGGCGATGGTTTTTTCCCATACGGATGTATCAATACCGAAGTTACCAACGGAGGTTTGGTCACATGGGAAGACCCACACGACCCCGCTAGCTGGGGTACCCTTGGAGGTTACGGTCTTGATTATACCTGGACGGCCGAGGCAAGAGTAATACCCATGGATGTTTACTTTAACGTGGAGATAACCGGCTACGACGCACAGGTAGATCCAGGAGAGACGGTAACGGTTGATTATACCGTCACCAACTTCGGAAACGAACAAGATACTCAGGACATAGAATTCCTCGTGAATGGTGTGTACGAAGACAGTGTACAGATCACACTGGGTTCCGGTGATTCGCATTTAGGTCAGTTCACCTGGCTTACGAGCCAAGCGGACCTTGGCAGGAATGATCTAACGGTCGCCAGCAACGACACTCAAGAGACAGTGACTGTGGAAGTCGGCAACGTGAAGGAGATCGCATCTTACAACATCTATCGTTCTGAATTCCAGAGCGGTCCTTGGGACGGAAGCACTCTCATAGACAACGTACCAGCAGACGGTTCAGGTAGTTACACCTATGTCGACTATGATAGAGGTGAACCCGATAATATCTGGTGGTGGTATGTTGTAAGAGCTGTGTCCGTAGAAGGTGTAGAGGAACAAAACACCAATGCGGTACAGGAACCGTATGCGCCGGCAGACGATACATTCGATATTCCACTGTACGCTGGCGGAGATGCCGAAGGTTGGAACTTCGTTTCCTTCAACCTGATGCCGTCCGATACGTCGCTGGAAGCGATACTTGCCGATATAGATGGGAACTACGATAAGTTGATGTACTACGATGCCGTCCATGGAGAATGGAGTTCATACGTACCCGGAAGAGCCGAACGATTCAATAGCTTGGATACGTGGAATCATCACATGGGTATATGGATACACATGACCACGACGGATACACTTACCATACAAGGTAATGCACCGGCAAGCACGGATTTGAGTTTGCATCCAGGCTGGACGATGGTCGGTCTCCCGAGTGAGACTGCAGGTAACCATGGAATACCCATAGAAGTTGACGTGATCGGTTACTTCGACGGAACACAAGTGTACAATCTAGCGTACGACAACAACCCAGGAACATTCACATTCGAACCTGGACAAGGTTACTGGATACACAACCCCACAGATGTTGCCATAGTATGGACTGTAAACTACTAAAACCCCAAACCCCTTTTTTTTCTTTTTTTTATTAATCGAACATAAAAGATTCAGCCATCTTCAAGAATATCCTGTAATTCCTCAATATCGATCGGATCCTTATTCAGTAGGTTATTTTCCTTTACAAACTTTTGAAATTTTTTCTTGTCCCTTATACGGGTTTTATAGAAGCTCTCTGCCGCCAATCCGTCCTTTGTTTTGTAAACGATAAAAATAGTCCAGCGCATCTGCTTGATGTTTGTGTAGACGTCGATGATGCGACTGAAAGGTATCCTCAATACTTCCTTATCGCGGGAGGAGCTATATTTGATTATATGGCCATCTTCCACATGGAGATTATCCATGTATGAATGGTACACATCGATCTTTTTCCTAAGCCCGAACAGGACGATTGCCATATATAATGTGATACCGAATATTATTAAATATACTAAAAGGGTTCCATCTTCAAATATATAAATTACAGCTGCAAATACCGTTAAAGCCACTAAAGTAACTATCTCACGATAGATGACTATTTTCCTTTTTCTGAGTTCTTTGCTCAAATTCTCTTTGTATTTATCATAAATATTCTTCATCTTTTCAAGGTATAGTCATTTACATTTAATAATTATGGTGTGCCTTTAAGGGAATCGACAGATTTTTAATCATATTGATTTATAACGAGATATGAAACCTAAACTTCAAGTCGCGTTGGATCTAATCAATCTCGAGCGTGCGATAAGGATAGGAAGGGACGCTGTAAAGGGTGGTGTCGACTTGCTTGAGATAGGCACTCCTCTTATCAAATCGGAAGGGATGAAAGCTATAAGGGAGATAAAAGAGAATTTTCCGGGTATGGAACTTGTAGCGGACATGAAGACCATGGATGTCGGCGGTGTAGAGGTAGAGATGGCAGCAAAGGCCGGTGCCCATATAGTATGCATTTTGGGTTCTGCCGACGATGAGACCATCAAAGAAGGGGTGAAGGCCGCTAGAAACTATGATGTTAAGATACTCGCGGATATGATAAGAGTAAGTAATCTAAAAAAAAGAACTGAAGAATTATGTCTTCTTGGGGTGGACTACATAGGAGTACATGTGGGCATCGATGCACAGATGCGCGGCGAAGATCCTTTGGACGTATTAAAAAAGATTGTAGAAGTGAGTTCTGTCCCGGTGGCGGTTGCCGGTGGAATTACCTCTGAGATCGCCTCGGAACTAGTACAATCCGGAGCTGATATCATCATAGTCGGTGGCGCTATAATCAAGGCCCGGGATGTGGTCTCGGCAACCTCCGATATGAAAAAGGCCATACATGAAGGTTTATCGATGGAGTCTCAGGTGTCACAAAAATTTGGCCCTGAAAAAGTAAGAGAAGCATTATCGAAGGTATCAACGGCCAACATTTCCGATGCTATGCATCGTGAACCCTGTATGCAAGGGATCCAACAGTTAACGTGTACAGGTGCGAAAGTGGTAGGCAGAGCTTACACCGTTAGAACCATGGACGGAGATTGGGCAAAGCCCGTTGAGGCAATAGAAAAGGCAGAAAAGGGTGATGTAATAGTAGTGGACGCCGGAGGCGGAACCACCGCGATATGGGGCGAACTCGCTTCATGGTCATGCAAAACAAAAGGCGTGGAGGGAATTGTGATAGACGGTGCGGTAAGAGATGTAGATGAGATAAGGGAGTTCGGTTTTCCGGTTTTTGCAAAGCATAGAGCTTCAAATGCAGGTGATCCTAAAGGATACGGTGGCACTATGCACGAGATAAAATGCGGCGAGAAGCGTGTACGGCCCGGAGATTGGATAGTTGGTGATGACAGTGGTGTCATGGTAATACCTAAGGAAGAGGTAGTACAGATAGCCAACAGAGCGTTAGATATAATGGAGAGGGAGGGGAGGATAAGGGAAGAGATAAAGGAAGGTAGAACCCTTTCGGTTGTTATGGAATTGGAGAAGTGGGAGATGAAGGAATAGAATATATTATATACGTTTAATATACTCGTCATCCACCATTTTGACACCTTTCTGATCACACCATCTGCCGATATTATCTGTCAAATCTTCCGGTAGATCCCTTGAGACCATGACCATCTCTGCCTTTGACTGTTTCAACCCCTGACTGAACATATCATGGTCTAGATCCTTCAAAGCCCATCCCGGAACCATGTGTCCGATAGACACATTCCTATCAAGAGCCACATCTGTGAACTCCGGGGCGTAATGACCGCCACCGACGCATAATAATACGGGGTCGGAATCATTTACATTTGTTTTTGACCTCATCAACGTCTTCGCGATTGCCTCTCCGGCGTTTTTATCGTTCCAACATCTATCGTCGCTGCCTATCTCGATATAATAAGTCGGTGTCTCTAGGTAAGGACCGTGATGTGTAGCTTCAAATGATACTTCGTACTCATGCGTCAGCCCACATCTTATTGCTTCATCGTATAGCTCTCTCAGAGCGGTTGTCATCTCATGAGGCGCCGGGGGGACCAAACTTCTATCCCTACCACCAAATTTGGCACTACCGAAATTACCTATGGGATGAACCGTCAATGAATGTATACCGGCCTTCGAAGCATGTTTGGATATGAAGACCATATGGTCGATGGGCCCGAGTATCTCGGAAAGTTTCTTATCTATACCGTCCTCATAGATGTGATGGCGATTTACGGTGACAATCCTGTCATTTTCCCTTTCATATATCGGATTGCCTCTCCATTTCCCTGTGGGCTCCCATCGGTATTCCATCAAACTGTTGAATATATTTTGACCGGCCGGATCTTCTGTCGATGAAACCATCAGACGCATATTCATGGTAATAGGCAACGACTTTATTAATCTTCACTCGCCAAAGGATTTATACACCCTCTCGGATTAGAGAGTATGGAAAGTGATCTGCTGGACAAAATATTGGACATGTCGCCCCGTACAATGAGTGACCTGGAGGATATGTCCGTCGGTTCTCTCCTTATGGTGATAGGAGCTTACATAGCCATAGGTTTAGGTTTCTTTCATTTTTTAGTGAATAGCCTGGTCTATTCACCACCTTCATTCGTTTTTCAATTTATTATCAATTTCTTCTTCGGTTTGGCCCTCATTATTTCCTACGTGAAGATGTCCGGCGAAGCTACCACATATACAATACTTGCCATCATTTTTTCTATAATTTTGATAACCTTAGGGGGGCCGGTCGGCACAATAGCCGGGTTGATCGCATTGATAGGCGCCGTAATTGCACTCTTTAAGCCCCTTGATTACTACTGATGAAGAACAACCACGACAAAAGTTAATACACCCTCCGTTATCAATATAATAAAAGATGTGATTAACATGGATGTAGAAACGGATATAGTTGCTAAGCTGATGGCTATTTCAGCCGTTAACACAAAAAGGAAAAATATGCCAACTAACCTGGAAGTATCTATCCTAGATGAAGCGGAAAAGGAAATTTTGGTGGAAGAGATGTTCCAGATGGCAGAACAGTATGACGACGAAATCTACAGCCAGATGGGGGAGAGCATACGAGATGCTAATAATCTTATCTTAGTTGGACTTGACGATGATTCAACACTTGGATTGAATTGTCAAGCATGCGGCTTTTCCGGTTGTGAGGAATTGAGCATTATTGAAAAAAAAGAAATATTTGAGGGCCCGAACTGTGTATTCCGAACCCTTGACCTTGGTATAGCAATCGGTAGTGTTTTGAGGACCGCAAATATACATAATGTAAAAACCGAAGTGATGATCAAAGGAGGACTCGCCGGCAAAAAAATAGGGCTCTCCATATCGAGAATTGTTCTCGCCATACCGATATACTTAAAATGAATAGATCACTTCCCACAAGGGATCAGGTCACATCTTTCTCCAAGAAAGGTCCCGTCAAGAAGGTAAATCTTTTCCTCCTGTATTTCTACATCCTTTAGAAAGGGCCCGAGATAGCTCTCTTCGTTGACGCTTACCCCTCCGAGAAGCTTGTTATAGTTGGGCATAAGGATTCCCTCGCCTTGCTTATCGCCCGAAAGGTATCTAAACCTTACCCAGCAAGGATATTTCTCTTTACGCGCTAAACCATCGAGTAGAGAAACCGCAGGATGGGCGTGGGCGAATACATTCATACCTGTTTCCATGACCTCCTGGCATGGTCTAGCATGGCCGTGAAAGTACCCTATTCCGTCTATCACGACTCCACGAGGGTCGTGTATGATAACATCCGAAGGCAGGTATCTCTCGATTTCTCCATCATGATTACCCTTAAGCAGATGTACTTCCTCGACCTTCTTAAGCCAGGTATCTATCGCCAAAGGTATCTCGCTGTACTCCTGCCAGCTTCCCTTTGGTATGTTATGTTTCAGATCTCCGTTGATGATCAATCTATCGGCACCGGTTTCTACCAATATCCTGGATATACTATCTATCATCCCTTGAGTTTGTGATGGTACGCTGAACCCTTTCTTTCGAAGTTCGCTTTCGTAACCTATATGCAGGTCCGCTACAACTAGTGTACTGCCTATGACCAATGCCCGTTCTTCCCATAATGGTTGTGGTATCTTCATTTTACTATGAATAATCACAATCGATGCAGATAAGTCTTTACCTCCCAATCCGTAACCTGCTGCCTGTATTCGTTCCATTCGTCCCTCTTCTTGTGTAGGAAATGCCGGAGAGTATGCACACCCAAGACCTCCTTCATGAATGTGCTCTCTTCCATCACCGAGAGGGCATGGCCCAGGTTTGAGGGCAGCGAGCGAATTCCTTTTTTCACACGTTCTTCCCGTGTCATGGCGAAGATGTCTCCTTGGGCCTGTGTCGGAGGTTCGATCCCTTCCTGGATACCCTTCAAACCGGCTGCCAGAAGAACTGCGAACTGAAGGTATGGGTTCCCCGCGGGGTCCGGGTTTCGTATCTCTATCCTCGTTCCCTTCCCCCTACCGTCGGGTATCCTTGCAAGTACGCTTCTGTTCATGAATGACCAGGATACGTAAACTGGTGCTTCGTATCCCGGTACGAGTCTCTTGTAGGAGTTAACGGTCGATGCCTGTATGGCGCACATCTCTTCGGCATATTTGATCAAACCCCCCAGGTAATGTCTCATAACAAAGCTAATTCCCATCTTATCGCTTTCATCGTAGAACATATTATCCCCCTTGTTTCCGAAAAGGCTTTGGTGGATATGCATGCCAGTTCCGTTGACCCCGGCTATCGGTTTGGGCATAAAGGTAGCGTGCAGACCGT
>JAFDTZ010000007.1 GCA_019594305.1 Thermoplasmata archaeon | reverse complement strand
TATTCATTGTGATTTTAGTAGTTTCGACATTAGTAGTGATCATAGCCATAATAATACATAAGAAAAAAGGTGAATAAGATGAAAGGATATAAGGCAATAGTAGTGGTATCAGTATTTCTGATGTTGATTAGTGTGATAGGTTCGGGTGCGACGGCCTATGTCGAAGACACCAACGAGATGGTAACCATAATAGCCTGAGAACACATAATACTCACCTTCGAGATACCTGAGCAGAACCCGGCGCCGATATTCGCAGTACGGGACTACATGCTGTTCTCCAGAGGGTACTACCAACTCTACGAAGAGGGATGACGTCATCCCCTTATATACACAATATTGAAAAATGTAATATCGGTCAAATCGTGGGCTTTAATGGTTGTCTTCAGAAAGCATGCGACAAGGTAGGCATTACTCGCCTATCATCTTCACAGTTATCTCTCTTTTCCTCGCCGGTACATCCATATCGCAGAGTATTATCTGCTGCCAGGTACCCAGCTGCAGCCTTCCTTGGGTGATGGGGACCGTTAGACTCGGCCCTATAAAGGATGCCCTGGTATGGGAATGCCCGTTACCATCGTGCCATCTTTCGTGATGTTCGTAGTATATGTCCTTAGGGAACAATCTGTCCAGGGCGGCCGGGAGGTCGTTTAGAAGCCCCGGTTCGTACTCTATGGTCGTTATCGCCCCGGTGGAACCCGAGACGAAGAATACTGCGATCCCCTCGTTTATACCGCTTTTTTCCACTGCACTTTGCCCCTGGGGTGTGATGTCTTTAATATCCAGTTCTTCGTGGGTCTCTACCTGAAATCTTGCATCTTTTACTACCATGCGTCTTTATCGGATCGAAGGGTTAAACTAGTTTCGGTCGCTTTCAATGTTATAGGCAAAATTAATTACCTGCTTTACTTCCCCATGAGAGATGATAGACTACCTGATGTCAAAGATGGTTTGGATAGTTGCGGCGGTGGTTCTGACCGCATCAGTCCTGGGAGTTTACTCCTGGCAAAGACGCTCTATGGAAGATGTAGCCTTGGACGAACAGGCAGAGCAGGTAGCCGAACTGGTCAATAAGCTTAGCACCACCGTAGGTGAATTCAAGGGGTTGGTGACTTTTAACCGAAGTCGTGACGCCGCCTTCTATTTGGATGAAACAGTAAACAGAGAACCCTATATACTCAATTTTACACAAAAAAGTCTATTCGTTAATCAAGGAACTAAGGGTACGTGGAAAACCTTCGTTGGTAACGTGCATCTCTTCGATCCCTATTATCTCGACGCCGATGATACCCCTATACTCGGTACCATGGATATCGAAGTGAATCACCTTTTTATACGAAGCGGTGAGGATTTTTATATAGAAACGAAAAGGTTTCAAGAAGGATATAATGTGTTTATCTATCCGGAACCCGATAGAAACATCCGTAATGATCTAAGATATTTGGGCGGTGCAATCAACGAGAATGTAACATGGCGATTCGAGGGTGACCTGAACATGAGTGCCATAAACGCCACATATCACATAGAGCTGATGCATGATACGCTTTTCCTTAGAGATCTGTTTTACTATCCCAATAGCTCAATCATACCTTTCCCAGTATCAACGGTACACCTATGGGAATCGGACAGGTATGTTTATTCTCTCGAGGAACTGAATGAATTGGACCAGGATAACCCACGCTTATCTGGTGAGGAGGGAGATACCATCAGACTCGACAGACGCGTGATAATACTAGATGGGAATCACACCGTAGAAGGGTTTTTGTATGTTCCCTAGTAAATGAATTACCACTGTACTAATTCACCTTTTATCAGTATCATGTCTAATTCGGGAATATCCACACCAAAATTCATCATCCATCTTCCCATGTCCTTTCCTACAAGTGCGGCAAGGGCCGGTAGGTTGGCCCCGAAGAAGGCCTGCACGCTACCTGTCTTGTCGCCTATCGTTATACCTAACCATGTGCCTTCAAGTATATCCGAAGATAAACCCCGGGACGGGCCGGACAACCTCATGTTGGATATATTTTCAATCATATCTCTGATAGTGACGGCTATCCACTGGAAAAATGCGATTATGGTCTCACCGCCTTGGAAACCGAAAGTTAATGAAACCTCTATACCGCTGATAACCGCTTTGAAGAACAGTGATAATTCCCGTATAAAATTCAATATCAGCGATATGACTTCGTCCACGAAACGCTGGATGAGCGTCTTGATGAATTGAATTATGTAGTCAAGACTGAAGCTCATACTACTCATGGCTGAAACGGTTTCTCTGAAAGTCTTGCTTATCATACCCGATAAAAGTGACCCCCCTCCATCTTCGACGTTCATGATCTCCATCTTGGCTCCCAGGTCTATACCAGTGACCACTATGGGGCCTATGGGTATCGTGACAGCATCGATGGGTACTATGGAGGATAGTGCAAGGGAAAATTCCTGAGTCGGTTCCGGTATCTCCGGCACTGTAAAATTCAGGAGTGCACCGCTGCCCTTTTTCCCAGCACGTCCCTGGGCCTGGAACCATGCGGAATAAATACTGGTCCCTTTGCCTGTAGGGTCCGCTAGGGGATCGCACTGCCAGTCCATTGTCATACCTCCGGTTTTTATTTGACCGAAGGCGACCACGTTATTTTGCAGTACGTTTAGATTGAACCTGTACGAAGTACCAAGGAGTTCGCCTCCGAAGGATACGTCAACGTATCTTCTGACGAGACCATCGTACATGGGCAGACCGGTCTTACTTCCATCCTTTTCCATCAGTAACTCGAGATTCAGACCCAAGATCGATATATCCTGTTCTATGTCGTTGAACCACCATTTATCCCGGAGATCCAACATGCCCTCCACATGTGGTCTTATCAACTCTTCGACCACATTTTGTATCATATTACCTATGTATTCGAGAAGTTTGGCTGCGTATTCCTTTATCGTCTCTACAAGATTGGTAATAACATCTATTAATTTACGAATGGCGTCGATTATGAAGGAGACCGAGTCCTTGATGAAGCCCCATAGATGATCCAGAACTGTCTTAATGTCCGAAAAGAAATCGTTCTTCATGGTGTAATCCACACCGGACAGACCCCAACCGGACGAAACTGTTATGCGTATATCGAATTCCAAACATAAAGTGTCGTTAACCCATACTGGATAGTGTTCGTCTTCTATGAGGATCACATCCGAATCGGTACTTACGTTCACCTGTAACATGGTCTTGGGTATGGAAACATCCCAGTGAGTTTCAAATGGCCTCGATGATATACTCCAGATATTGGTGTAATGTGTACCGGACGGCGCTGTTATGACGGAAGATTCTTCGTCGAGGTGTATATAACCCGGTGAGTACTCTATGAATAACTCTAGGTCATTCATGCTCTCCTCCGTTCCGGAAGAATACCGGTATTCTTCGGACACCGCCAGTGGTAGGCGGACCTCGAGATTACTCATCTGACTACTGAGGATCAGGTTGGAAGTGGTGCTTTTAAGCATACTTTCAGCCAGACCGAAAAGTGAATCGTCCATCAGGCCGCCATCCAATATACTCCAAACCATCCTCTGCAGCAGGCTGCCTTGAATATCTTTACCGTTCATACTCGTATGGAAGGTCACATTTACGGTGCCGTACATCTCGTTTCCATTCAAGTCCTCTATATGTAAAAGCGAGAAGGTATACCAAGAGTCCTTCTTAAAATCATCATGAAAGAGCTTCAATTCCGTGAAGTCCCAGTTCCACTCTTCCCTCCAACCACCGGGATCTGAATCTATGGTGAAATTCAAACTGTAGGGGCATACGCTCTTACTAAAAATGATCACCACGGGCGCATTGGTAAGATAACGGGTCTGTCCGTTCCAAGGTGATATGGCTACGACATAAGGTAAAGTTTCGTCCTTGGTGTAAAAGGTGAAAGGATTGGTATAATCGTCGCTCCCCGGGGCCACATAGAGTGCTTTTCCTTCTTCATTACACGCATCTATGTACACCACATAACGCATACCCGGGTTCAGACCTTCATAACCTACCTTTACGGACGTATTATCATGATCCCATTGGTAGGTCAGTCCGAGTACCTCCGGGTAAAATGTAATGTTGAATGAAGTTGTGTTCATGGGCATATTGAAGCGGATGTCTATGTGACCCGAAGTGGAGACGTTACGTGTGCCGTTAGCCGGCGAGACGGACACCAGCATAGGCTGAAGGTTTTCCTCCGTCAGGAATGATATCTCTAAGTCCGTACCGCCTACGCCATCGGTGGTTACTATCGAGCCATCGGCTATAGTATTCAACTTGCTCAGATCTATTTCAAGAATTATCCGAGTACCGGGTGTGAATTTATCGTGGTCGAGTATCATCCTTTCGTTATTGTTTTCGAAAATATATTCCCAGCCCCAATCCCCGGATATGAAATTATCTATATCATCAACTAGCTCGACTGCTTCGCTAAAGGTTAGAACGATAGAGCGCTTAAGCTTGACCTCTTCATCCCCCGACGGGTGATACCCTGTGACCCTTGCGTATCCAATAGTTTGCCACTGATGACTTACCGGATGTTCCATCGATGATTGTGTTCCGTTGTCAACATCTAGTACATCCGAGATCGTTAGGTTGTAGTGAGTGTACCTTTTGTAATCTTCATCGGGGGTGAAAAGTGCGATCGTATTGTTCTCATGCCAAGATACGCTAAAATCCATGTATTCGGATATAGTATACTCCAATGAAGACGGGTCCACCTCTTCGGAGAATACAACGGTGATCGCCTGGTCGATCTCCCAGTCCTGGCCTTCTTCCGGGCTTATCCCTATAATGTATGGACGGTTATCCACGAGTATATCTTGGAAAACACTATCCGTGCCTCCTTTATCATCGGTGACGGTGAGTGTAACGGTGTAATAGCCCGGGGACGAATATACATGTACGGCCTCTTGGTCGGAGGAATTATGGCCATCTCCGAATTCCCAAAGATACGAAACGATATGTCCGTCGATGTCGTAGCTTGATTCTCGGTATGTAACAATCTGACCTTGGGTAGCCGGCGAGGGTAATATATCGTCTATCACCGCCACCGGCGGCCGGTTGATGAATATATGTTCAGTGTCCTGGTGTATGAACCCATCATCGTCCGTGACGGTAAGTGTTATAGTGTGGTCTCCGGCGCTCATAAATGCGGCTGACAGGTTGAAATTCATCCTGTTGGAAAGGTGGCCGTCCATATTAGATGTCCATTCAAGATGCGTATAGTTACAGCTTACATACGAACGAAACCGTACAGTATCCTGCCCCATAGTCGCTGGGTTAGGTGTGATAGACTCGATATGGGCCGAACCGGTAGGTATATTACCACCCCTGGTTCTTGTATCGCACTGACTATCGTCCGTAACGATGGTTGTATTGTAGATATACGAATCGAGGGCCTGTACGATGAGACCGTCCTCATGAGAATGTTTATTTTCGATATTTACCTCTTCAACCTCCCTTTCCTTTATCTCATCAAGTGCGGTTTCAACATCCGATATTAAAGAGATAGCCAATGGGAAAAATTTACCGGACGATTCTGAGCCACCGTACATCAAAACATGTCTTAAGTCTTCCATGGAAGGGTCTTGCAAGTTGTGCCGTGAGGCATCGCATCGGTCGTTGATACCGCCTTGTACTATCTCCGTATCGACGATATCGTAGGACACGAAATTTCCTTCTCCCATTATGAGTGCGATGGCAGTTCTCCCTGCCATATTGTTTCTGTACTCTTCTCCATAAAAATCTTCGTAATTCGTCAGAAGAATTTCTTTAAGATCCTCTACCTGGGGATCACCATCTTTATCATATATCGCATCCATAACTACATCTTTGACTGTATCGGGATTTTTTTTGAAAAAACAGACGGTTTCCTCTATGGCACCGTTGATAGCTTTTTGTATATCATTGAATAGGCTTCTTCTGTCATATACATCGATCTCAACTTTGTTGTATCTATTGATTATCTCTTTAACCTCATCCACATCTGTGACGGCATCTACGAATCTTTCTATCACGCTCTTTACAAGTCCTTGAATATCCGATATATCTGGGTTTTCTACATCGGTAAAATGCATGTCATAGAATTCCTGCCATATTTCGTCGTTTCCATTTAGTATATCGACGGGCTGAAATTGTACGGGTGAGCCACCGGAAAAAGTCACGTTAATTGTGTGCAAAGCGTACTGGTAGCCGAGTAGTACCCTATCCGCCCCGCACCTTATGTATACGGGTTCGTCCTCTCCGACATATATTTCTATCATCTCGGGGCATGTTTCCTCGCTGGTATCATCGACTTCGTGATCGCATGAGTATGTAAATATTCTGTTCTCTTCTGAGGTCAACCTGGTTTTGATGGTTATCTCGTACGATTCGTGGAAATCATCCGGAAGTTTAGGATAGCCATATATCTCATCTCCGTTTATGCTGTTGAACGGTAGGTAAATATCCTTCACTATGTAGGTTCCCGTCATCCCGGCGGCGGCGAAGGTCTCCCGTACCCAATCCTTCACTATTTTTACCTGCTTGGGATTGATATCGTCTTCATCATCGTCCGAAGAGGTAACCCAGCCCCAAAGGGATTTACCGACATCTGCCGCTTTCTCTATTGCGTTGTTTATAGTCTCAACGGTACCGATAAAAAAGTTTACAATATCCGTGAATCCGAAGTAATCGAAGTATTTTAAGATGAACTGATCCAGGATGGCGTACAGTGCCTGGGCAATTATCGCTTCGAGGTTAAGTTCTTTTGCGTCTTCCCTTGACAATATATCGCCGTCGTATCCAAAGCCATAGTACAGGGCGATGATGTCACCCGGACAAACTCTACCCTTTTCTATATAGGTATCCAATATCAGTTCGAGTTCCACAAAATCCTGGGTGGTGCTGTTATCTACAAGTGCTTTTACTGAAAAAGGGTCGTACGTTCTGAACTGATATGCCATCTCTAGGAGTATGGCAAAGTTAAGAGCTAGTTCCACATCATTCAAGGTAAGAATATCTTTTGTAGCGCCCAAGGTTGAATTGTCCACATGTTCGAAACTTTTCATACCATATCCCATCAGTGTTCGGTATTGGGCGATGGTTGTCAGTATGTAACGGGTTATCCGTGCCACTTGGCCCTCCGAACCGTGGAGTGAACTCCCCAGCTCATCCATGTTTCTTTTCAGGAATGGGTAGGGTACGTCCACCGTGATATCGACTTTTTCCGTACGATTCAGTGTTAAACCATTGTCCGTATCTTCCACAATGACCGAAAGGACACCTTCGACACCGTAATAGAACGAATGGTTATCACGACCTAACTCGCCGGGTATATCCGTAGCGATACGTTCGTAGCCTCCCCGGTCCTCTTCCTTCGGAATGATGCTATCTATCTCGACGACCTTTCCACCCATGGATATATTGCAGGCACCCCTATCGAGTGTTACCAGATATTGTCCTCTCTTCCAGCCGCCATCCTCTGCGGATTCGTCAAAGTAATTCTCTACGCGGTTATGAAAGATGTTAGACGGGTTTTCTAGAATACCTTCTCTATTACCATGGAAAGCGCTTTCGATAGCAATAAGATGCAATTTCGTTTTTATGGACTCGAGTGTTTTATCCGCCGCATCTTCCAGTGCCGATACCTTATCCGCCTGAAGTTTATTTTCGTAATTGATATTCTCTATGTATGAAACATAGGAGACAGCAACTATTGAAAGTAGTATCAGTAGTACTCCCAGGAGTGCAAATGAGGTGGTACCGAGGTCACCCTTTTCTTTATCTCCACGAATCATTTACCTCTCGCTTTAATCCGAACACGTATTTATATCTTGTCAAGCTCGGTTATATTTCGCTCGTCTAATACGGGTTAAGAAAAACAGGCAAATTCTTAAATCACCAAGGTCTATACCCTAAGGATATCATGTTGGTGAAGGGACCCGGATCTCCTGCACTCTGCGAAAGGCTCGCTGAACGACTGGATGCTGATGTTGTTGACGTAGAACATAATATATTTCCGGACGGCGAACATTATGTACGCCTTTTGGACGACGTTCATGGTGAAGATTGTGTTCTTGTTCAGGCTACCTATCCGGATGAGAATCTGCTGGAATTGTTCCTCATACAGGACGCTATATTTGAAAACGGCGCAAACAGCCTCGCCCTGGTGGTTCCGTATTATTCCTATGCAAGACAGGACAAACGATTCATGACGGGTGAGCCGGTTAGCGCAAGAGCCATATCGAGACTCATCGAGGTTGGATGTGATTCTTTCTTCAGTATCGATCTCCACTCCGAGAATGTACTTGATTTTTTTAACATACCCTCTACCAATCTAAGTGCCATGCCTCTTCTCGTAGATCATGCGTGCCTTTTCGATCCGGATATACTGCTGTCTCCCGATGAAGGTGGTAAGGAAAGGGTAATGCAGGCGGCCGAGGGTACCGAAATAGACTGGGATTATTTAGTTAAAAAACGTATAGACGGAGAGACGGTGATCATCGAGCCCAAGGGGATGAAGGCCGAAGGCAAAACCGTGGTAATACTCGATGATATAATCTCTACAGGCGGGACCATGGTCGAGGCGGCAAGACAGCTTTTTGAACAGGGTGCCGAAGAGGTCCACGCAGGCTGCACCCACGGTTTGTTCGTGGGGGATTCCCTAAAGTGTTTGGAAGCTCTTTGTGATTCTGTATTCTGTGCCGACACCGTAGAATGCGAAAGAAGTGAGGTTACCGTCGCCCCTTTGATATTACATGAGTTATACGGCATAGAATAAGCCTTTTGTTCGAGAATTGTGCGGAATTCCTTATATACTACGATACGGTTTTTAATATCATCAAACATGACGATAATTCCTCCTCTTTAATTCCCTTCATATAACCTCCTCAACCCTTTTTAAGGGTTTAATAAGGTGTATAGATGCCAAGAAAAATGTGTTTAGGAGCCCGTTTCGGGGTGTTGCTCGTTTCTCTATTCATTATCATATCTATCACCTCCTCTCTTGTCCACGGCGAAGAAAATATTTTAGGAACCGTCAAAGGCATAGACGTGGTGATGAGTACTGATAATTATCCCACCGTTAGCGTACAAAGGGACGGCATCACACTTTACAAGGTTGATTACGTTGAGCTGGAATTCCAGTACGACGGTGGTGCGTACACTGTTGACCTGGGAGAAGGGGATTGGAATGAGAATCCCGTCTCCGTAGAGCACGAAACGTTCCCACACATACAAATTCGCTTGGATAAATGGATAGAAGTGGATGAAGTTTCTCTCGGACACCTATATCTACAGATCAACGTGTTTTCGACGTCAGACACATCGGAGATTACATTTTCCTTTTCCTTGGAAGAGATGCACGATCTTCCCGAAGGTAAGGTATTCATAAATCAGAATATTGAGGTATACGGCGATATCTTGCGCCGGCCCGGGGATGTATTACCCGGAAAGGAACCGATAGAATACTATCAATTTAATATACTTGAATCTCACACAGGTTACTACAGCTGGAGTACCGATGCGAAGGTTGACGGTGTGGAATCGGAAACATTGTTCATCCCCCTGGGCAATAATTTCCTTATAGGTGCCGATTATAACCCTGACGCCGACAGTGTGTCGGTAGCTTCTTTAGAGCTTGAAAAGACCATGACCGGCAGCTCCGTAGTTCCGGTCCCCGAACCCTTATCACACTTCCCGTCCATCGTCCTGGGTGTGTTTATAGGCGGTGCTATCATGGGTGGAATAATAGCGGAAAAGCGCCGTGAGTTCTACCGTAAACGTGATACAACCTCGATTTTAAGGCTGGAGGATTCGCCCTATTACCGAGGTAAATCCTAGTTGATTTTTAACATCCTAGATAGCTCTTCCAGACCTTTTCCTTTTCTAGCATCTGTTTTGATCAATTTACCGTGAGGGTTAATTTTATTGAAGTCGGACTCGATCACCCCTATATCCACTTCCATTATCTCTGCCAGATCAACTTTATTTAGAACGGAAATTTCTGACTGGGCGAATATTAGCGGATGCTTCCTAATCATATCATCACCTTCGGTGACCGAAATGATCACAACGCTCATCTCGGTACCCAGGGGAAAGTCTACGGGGCATATAAGGTTACCAACGTTCTCGATGAAGAGTATATCCATATCATCAAGAGGCAGCTTTTCCAGGGCATGGCTGACGTAATGTGCGTCAAGATGACAGTCCTTACCCGTGTTTACCGCTACTGCAGGTATGCCTCTGTTCTTGAAACGTATGTAATCGTCTTTACCCGAAAGATCGCCTGCGATAGCGCCGACCCGGGTGTCTGCCATTCCTTCTGCCATTTTTTCTATAACCGTGGTTTTGCCGGAGCCGATGGCACCCAGTATATTGAAGGCACGGACGTTATGATCTTTGAACAATTCTGCGTTTTTCCTAGCAAGTTTACTGTTCTCTTCCAGTATGTTCTTCTCCATCATCACATCGCAAGTTTTATGCATGATAAGAGACCGGACAAGGTATTTAATAAACTTTGTTTATCTCATCTAAAAGGTCAAGTTCTCTGCGATTCGTTTATATCAAAAAATTTATTCACCTCTCGACTCGGCTCTTCCACCAGCCGAAGCTCTTTGAGATACGGTTTGAAATGCACTGCCCGCTCATCCACTATCACCGCCGCGCCCAGATCCTCTTCGCTCCTTACCAACCTGCCGGTAGCCTGCAATATCTTTCTTACGGCCGGAGCCTTGACGGTGTAATCCCATCCCTTACCGAATTTCAAATCGTAGTAGTGCTGGAGCCCCCGCTGCTTTGCAGTGGGCTTGGGATAGGGTATACCCACAACCACCGCCACTTCCAGCTCCTTACCGGGAAAATCCATGCCCTCGCTTATCCTCCCGCCGATCACCGATAGTAGTACACCACCCCTTTCTTTGAACTCATCTACCATGCCCATGAGGTCGGGCTGACTCATCCCCTGGGCCTCCACGTAAAATTTACCGCAGCCGTCAACGGCCGGTATGCCTATGTCGTCGAGTAATCTATAACTGGGGAAAAATACGATGATGTTCCTATCTACCTTGGCAATAATGTCACTCAGGTATGTTCTTAATTTCTTTGTCATCGTTTTATCCCTGTTTATTGCTTCATATTGAGTTGACACACCCCGCATATAGAATGAACTCTTGTTCTCTTCCGGGAACGAAGATGGAAATTTTTTTAAATCCGTATCAAAGGGTAGTCCTATGGAATCCTTGTACTCGTCCATGGGCTCAAGGGTACCGGATTGGTGGATGGACGCATAACAGTAGTTAAGCGACTCGGTGATCCTGGCGGGATCCAGGCAGTAACCCTCGAGACCGGGATTGGCACCGCCGTTCACTAGTTTTATGTATTCCGCACGGTCCATGGACATCCAGAAAGATAAAAACTCCGCAACGGCATGTATGTAGGACCTTGGCAGTTTTTTTTCGTCTCTTCTACGCTGCTGTACTATATCACCCTGCAGCTTCAGATCCTTGATGATACCACCAAGCTGATTACTGTTCAACCCCAGGGTATGAAGTAGTTCTGAACGAACCTGATTCGGCGGTATGAGACCGTCTTCATCGACTATGAATTCGTCTACGGTATCCAGAAGGATAGCCTTCAACAGCCTGATCAATCCGTTGATAGATAGCTTTTCGTTTATTTTGGGGTCGCCGAATTCATCACTCTCCCCGGTCGCCCTTTCAAGCGTGACAGTTCTTAGCTCCGCCGATGCGAGTTCCCTTGCGTAATCCGGCAGATTGTGTGCTTCATCAACTATTACTATAAGGTCGCTCATCTCGACCTCCATCCATTCCAGAAGCCTCCTGCGTATGACGGGCATAAAGAAATACACGTACGGCGCGGTAACAAGTACGGCATCGCGTGCCAGAATCTTGGATAGTTCGTAAGCGCAAAACCCTCTTTCAGCACACGTATCAAGAAACTCATCCACCGTGGGCACGTCCTTCTTCACATGTTCCCTTAGTTCATGGAGATCGCACTGAATTAAGCCCGCGTAATAGGGGCATGAAAAATTTTTCTTCCCCTCTCCTATCTGACTTATCACCTCTTTCTTCCTGTCACTGCAGTATTTGGATAATTCATCGGCGTTACCATTGGCTAGTTCCTCGTCATTGAGTGCCAGCAGACATGTGTTGTTCCTGCCCTGCATGCCGATACCGTAAAACCCACCGATACTCCTCAACTCCCGGATCACCTGCTTCTGCTGACTGTTGGTCCTTGTAAGATAAACTATGCGTTTGTCTTCTCTTGCAGTGAATTCAAGCACGGGTGCCAGTGTGCATATGGTCTTACCGGAACCGGTAGATGCCTGATATACCATATGTTTTCCTCTGTCGAGACACTTTTTGATGGACGCCATGATCTCGGGCTGGGTTTTTCTAGGCGTATAAGGGAATAGATCGGGGATATATCCTGTCATGAGATATCGGTACATGCATCGGCGAACTATTAAAGGGGTCATACCGGGGTAAAGTGAAAGTGTGAGTGGTAACGATTATATACTTTTGCTTAAATCGACCCTTGGTTAAGCATGAAGAAAGTTGACAGCGTACTTGAGTTGATAGGGAACACACCTCTCGTTCGAATAAACAAGCTGAACCCTAATCCAAATGTGAAAATATATGCAAAGCTGGAAAAGGTAAACCCCATGGGCTCTGTAAAGGACAGGATAGCTTACCACATGATTAAAAATGCAGAGGAAAATGGAGAGATAGACAAGAATACTGTCATAGTGGAGGCTACAAGTGGGAATACAGGCCTCGGCCTGGCCATGATCTGTGCCATTAAGGGCTACCATCTACATCTGACCATGTCACGTTCCGTTAGTATAGAGCGGGTGAGGATGCTTACAGCTCTGGGTGCGGAGATAGAGTTCACACCGGGAGACGAGGGTACGGACGGAGCCATCAGGCGGGCCCAGGAACTTGCGTGTGAAAAGGGATATTGGAGACCTAACCAGTTTGATAATCCCGTCAACTCACTCGCACACTATTGGACTACCGGAAAGGAGATCATTGAAGCTACCGATGGAGAACTGACACATTTTATAGCGGGTATGGGAACTACGGGAACCCTTATGGGGGTTTCTAAACGACTTAAGGAGGAGGCACCCTCTGTAAAGATAATAGGCGTAGAGCCCACCAAAGAATACAGCATCCAAGGTCTCAAGAATATGTCAGAAAATATCGTGCCCGGCATCTACGAACCGGAATGGATAGACGAGATACGAACCATACGGGACGAGGACGCATTCGAAACCGCCAGGAAACTAGCCATCAAAGAAGGGCTGTTCGTGGGGATGAGCTCCGGGGCAGTCATGTACATATGCATGGAGGTGGCCCGGGAGCTCGACGAAGGACTGATAGTCACCCTGTTCCCGGATGGAGGCGAGAAATATTTTAGTACTAAACTGTTCGATGTGACGGAGTGTATCAGGTGTATAAGGGAGCACAGCCCGGATATCGACCATCCCCCGGAAAACCTATCCAACTACATCAGAGAGCTGAACAAGCTTGTACGTGAAAACGGAGGCATATGAACCATGAGCTTCGAGGTGGAGATAGAGCATATGGAAGACTATGAATTTAAAGTTAAATTCGACAAGAAAGAGATGGGAGAGTTACTCACGGATGAAACCAAGGATATAGGTGGAGACGAAAAAGGACCGAATCCCAGCAGGTTACTCGGAACCGCTGCATTGAACTGTCTTATGGCAAGCATGATATACTGCCTTAAAAAAAAGCGTGTGGAAATCAAGTCCTTAAAGGGGAATGTTAAAGGAACGGTAGAGAGGGTGGAAGGCCGCTTGAGGGTTACCGGTTTGGACGTTAGCCTTCATCCCGAGATAAACAGTGAAGATATGAAAAAACTCCAGGGATGCATCAAAATATTCGAGGACTATTGTGTGGTGACCCAGAGCATCAGGGACGGTATAGATGTGAAGGTATCGGTTGAACCGGAGGTATGAACCGTGGTGCAGATGACATTTTCCGACGATATGGAACAGGTGGATAAGGATATAAGGAACTGTACTCGATGCCGCCTTCATCAAGAGCGTAACAATGCCGTTCCCGGTGAAGGAGACCACAAAGCCGGTATAATGCTAATAGGCGAGGCCCCCGGTAAAAAGGAGGATGAACAGGGCACCCCCTTCGTAGGGCGAGCTGGTGACCTTTTGGGGCGTCTATTGATATCCGCAGGATTATCAAGAGACGAAGTATACATCACCAATGTGGTTAAGTGTCGACCACCGGACAACCGTGATCCCCGTACCGATGAAGTGAAAATGTGCCGGTCGTATCTACAAAGACAGATGAATCTGATACAGCCCAAAGTGATAGGTACACTGGGAAACCACTCCACTAAAGCTATCTTGGACGTAAGTGTAATCTCCAAGATACACGGTAAGAAGTTCAGCATAGAAGGTTTTACGGTGATTCCCCTTTACCATCCCGCAGCAGGTCTGTACAATCCCAATCTTGTTGATGAAATGAAAAAGGACATTTTACTACTTGCTTCACATAAGTAACTTTTATTTAGAGCCCCCCTTTAGTGGATAAATCCTCAAGGGCCCATGGCTTAGGTTGGTTATAGCGTCCGGCTGATAACCGGGAGGTCGAGAGTTCAAATCTCTCTGGGCCCACTTATTCACTCATTCACCGTAGTTTCCATCTCTTCCTGAAGATCTTCGTAAACCTGTGTTAAAAGCAGTTCAAAGTCTTCGTTCTTGTACTCTTTGTATGTTCCAGACGAATTTTGTATCTTTGCTATGAATGACGGCAAGTCTCTTATTATTTCGATGCTGCAGATGAACTCTTCCATTATTAACACCTTTTAGATTAGATTATCCTGCGCTTACATGTTTATTAACTTTTCCCAGCGTTTCACATCTTGGATTATTTCACTTCGAAAGACTTTAAATCACCTTCATTCTTACAATGGCATATGAACGAGTATGACCCGGAGTCCATAGAAAAGAAATGGCAGTACAGATGGGAAGGATCCGAACTACATCGTGCGAAGATAGACGAAAACAAAGAATCGTTTTACATCATCTTCGCATACCCCGGCATCTCGGGTTACCTTCACCTCGGTCACATGAGATGTTACACTTACACGGACTTCATGGCACGCTACAAGAGGATGAGAGGCTACAATGTACTATTCCCTGCAGGCGCGCATCCTACGGGAAATCAGGTTATCAGCCTCGCCAAACGTGTACGCGAAAACGACCCTCGTATCATAGCGTATCTCAAGGCCAACGGTGCCACAGATGATGATATTAGTCAACTGGACAACCCCGAAGGCGTAATTGAATACTTTACTCAAACATACATGAATGAATGGAAGAATTTCGGTCTCTCCATAGATTTTGACCATTTCACCGATACATCAAGGGAAGACTATTCACGTTTTATACAATGGCAGTTCAAAAAGTTAAAAGATAAAGGTCTTTTAACCCAAAAACCATACTACGCACCGGTATGTAAAAACTGCGGGCCGGTGGCAGTGGACCCTTCTGAGACCGACCTATCCAAAGGTGGTAATGCAGAGGTTCAGGAATATACACTGCTAAAGTTCAGATTCGGCCAACGGTATATAACTGCGGCTACGTTACGACCGGAGACGGTGTACGGCCAGACCAATCTTTGGGTGGATCCCCAAGAGGATTTTGCGGTTGTGGATGTGAGCGGCGAAGAGTGGATAATGAGCGATGCCGCCGCTAAAAAGCTCGGGTGCCAGATGGAAGAAGTAGAGGTCGTCGACCACATCAAGGGTAAAGAGATGATAGGGGATAAGGCTACTGCACCGATGATACACAGGGATATACCCGTATTACCAGCGAATTTTACCGACCCGTATGTCGGCTCCGGTATAGTCACAAGTGTTCCCAGCGACGCACCCTATGACAGGATAGCACTGAAGGAGTTGAAGAGTGATGGTGAGCGGCTTAAAAAGTATGGTCTCGAAGAGCTCGTTGAAGATGTCGAACCCATAGAGATAATCGAGTCCAAGGATTGGGGAACTAATCCGGCGGAGAAGATAATACACGAGATGGGTATCGAATCCCAGGACGAAGTAGAAAAACTCGAGGAAGCTACCCAGAAGATATACCGTGCGGGTTTCCACGCCGGTACAATGTTGAATATATGCGGTGATTATGCAGGCATGCCCGTTCAGGAAGCCAAAGACATGGTACGAAAAGAGATGATAGAGAAAGGAGAGGCGGACATGTTCTACGACCTTTCGGAAGAGGTGATCTGCAGGTGCGGCGGTGAGGTAGTAATGGGTAAGATACCCGACCAGTGGTTCATAAGGTATTCCGATGAGGAACTAACGGAGAAGAGTAAGGAACATGCCAGGACCATGAACATAAGGCCGGATACCTACGCAAATACACTGCCGGATACCCTCGAATGGTTCCAAGATCGTTCGTGTGCAAGGCTAGGCAATTGGATAGGTACGAGATTTCCCATGGACGATAGATGGATAATAGAGGCTATAGCGGATTCAACACTGTATCCCGCTTATTATGTAGTCGCTAAATATTTCAATAGTGGAAAGTTGAATGCAAGTGAAATGACGGAAGCCTTTTTCGACTTCGTTTACCTCGGTAAAGGGGAGGTCGATGACGTATCAAGTTCTACCGGTATAGATCGGAGAACACTACAGGAGATAAGGCGAGATTTCATGTACTGGTATCCTTTGGATATTAACCTTGGTGGAAAAGAGCATATGACGGTGCATTTTCCCGTGTTCCTCATGAACCATGTAGCCATACTTGACAGGGAAAACTGGCCCCGGGGGATAATGGTCAACTGGTACCTTACCATGACCGGAGGTAAGATATCGAAGTCCAAGGGAGGAGCCGACCCGATACCCGATGTTGCGGAGCGTTTCGGTATCGATACACTAAGGCTGTATTACGCACATTCAGCCAGTCCCTTCGTCGATAAGGAATGGAACGAGAATGAAGCCATGAATTACAAGAAAAGATTAGGGGTCGTATGGCGTACGGTGACGAAGATGAAAGATACCGGTGGCGGAGGAAGCCCGGTTGACGAATACTTGCGCTCGAGATTCAACCGATTACTCGCTAGATCACAGAACTTCATGGACGATTACAGTATACGTAAGGCAGCCAACGTAGTATTCTATGATGTACCTGCCGAGATAGACTGGTACTTCAAGAGGGGCGGTGAAAACGGAGCATTATTGGACGAGATAGGTGAGAATTGGGTGAAGTTAATGGCACCCTTCACGCCGCACATGGCGGATGAACTCGGTGAACAATTTGGCACGGAGTACGTGACCGCCCGACTGCTGCCCCGGGTAGACGAATACGCCATATCCGAAATCGTCGAGAGCCGCGAAGAATACCTGAAGGGCGTCATGAACGATGTAAAAAATATACTGGACATAGCCAAGGTAAAGGGCGAGGCCATCTTCATATATGTTACGTCCGAATGGAAACGTACGGTTATCGAAAGGGTCCTTGCGGAGCCGGATAAGGGTATGGGTTTGATGTCTGCCCTCGTGGACGAGCTGGGGGTAACACCCAAGAAAATATCCGGTTTTTTGAGATATGTATTGGACGAGTTAAAGACGAATCGGGAAGGCCTTGAGAAGGCGAGAGAACTTAACGAATTGAAGATACTGGAAGGGGACAAAAAATTCCTTGAAGGTGAATTCGGAGCGAAGGTAGAGATATATTCTGCGTCAGAAGATGCATACGACCCCGCAGGTAAAAAGGACAAGGCCATGCCCGGTAAGCCGGCGATATACATAGAGTGAGTTGAGTTTTACCGTAGGCCGGGACAGTTATGATCTTTGGCAGGAAACATCTCATGTCATATTTACCAAAACTTTCTATTGTCATGACCCCTTTCCTTTAGCATGAGTTCGAGACCGTTCCTGAAGGAAAAACTCCAGAAGATGAAACGGTTGGCTGGAAAAATATCTCAAGAGCGGATGGTTGACGAAAACGTCGAAGCGGTTCTTCTGTTCGGCTCTGTAGCCAAGGGCAATGTACATGCCGATAGCGACATAGATCTGGTAGTCGTAAAAGATACGAAGGATGATCACATAGATCGAAATGAACTTTTTCGAAATAACATTCAGGTGGACCTTTGGGAACATTCCTGGTCATATTACAAAGATTTGGTACGTAGAAATTTTCAGCCTTCTGAGATGTTCAAATACTCTTTATTTTTGAACGTTCTTCAGGAATGTGTCATAATCTACGACAGGGATTCCAGATTCGGAGAATACAAAGAGCAGGCGGTGAACTGGGCTTGGCCAAATGCCTGCAAGGAACATGTAAAAGACAGGGTGATAGTGGCGCTTGATATAATCGGTGAATCGGATATCGACGTATTCGAGAAGCTAATCCTGATTAGAAAAATGTTCCTCCTGGATTTAGCCTCAAAACTTATGAATATTGGTAAACCCGTAAGTATTCGAAATAAAGATTACTATCTGAAATCCAAGGAACACTTCTCGGTTCGAGTTTTTGAAGAAATATTCGGCAGGATCCCCGATACGGTGCAGGTGGAAGTATTGGTTGAAAACTGCCTGGAACTTTTCAACAGTGAGGTAAGTGACAGGGGGCCTTGGACCGAGCTTAAGAACGCGGAAAGTTATTGTTCGTCTGGCGACCCTTTTATGACCACGATCTCTCTTCAAAATGGAATGTACTATCTCGGTTGTGAGGGGCTATCGAATAGGGATATAAGTAAAGATAATAAGGGTTTCTTACGCCCGGAATCTGAGATTGAGTTGATTAGAAAGGCCAAGAAACATTGGATAGAATTTTACGAACTATACCGGATGGTGCATAATGTGGATGCCTGGCCCGAGGAAGACATAGATTCTGCCCTGGATAGTTTGAAGGCATAGAAACTACTTGTATCAACACAGGTTAATGATTTACACATCGGTTTAGGGAAGAATCGACCAAAAATACTTTATGAATACACATTATTGAGCAAAACAATGTGGAGCCCTGAAAAAGAAGAAGACTTCATCCGGTCGACCGACGCTGTTGTTTGGGCAACAATAAGTTGTAATAAGTGCGATTATCGGTACGAAGCTTTCTTTAAAAAATCCGTCCCTAATAAATGTCCAAAATGTGACGGGAATTTGAGTAGCACCACACCACAAGGTAGAAACTCACCCCTTTCTGCTTACACTGAAAAATATGCATCGGACATATTGGAAGAGGCTTTAAAGAATGCGGGATTTGATGATTTAGAAGTAAAACGAAATGTTATTTGTGATGAATTGGATCTAACTTCTCGGTCCGCTGCCGATATCGCTATTGTTGAAAAGGGAGAAATTGGTCGTATTTATAAACCCAACCAGATCAAGGTGATCTTTGAAGTTAAAATGTCTGTGATTTGGAATTGGGAATTGAACGAAAAGGGAGAAATCGCAATAGAGACAGATTATGACAAACATAAAGGGCGAGGTTCAATATATCGAACGGACAGTATCTTGAAAGCTATCGGTAAGGGGGCAATTTTTAGAAGTCATTTTGAATCTTGTGGTATCCCTTATGTTGTAGTTGGTAATAGTCCCACTCCAGCTAGTTATCTAGATAAGGTAGATGGCTCTGTAAGAGCAGGTATAGTTCAAAGATTTATTTCACTGACTCCCGAACCATTGATTATCGATAAATCAGAATCTGAGGTAAGAAATCCTAAAGAAAGCGATGGAAAAGGATTTTTAAGAATCGATTCACAAGAAGAATTAAGCAGTTTTATTGAAGACTTATTAAAAGATGAGAGGGTTTTTATCGGTTCGATGCTTAAGAAATCAAAACTAGGCAAAATTATTAAATCTTTGGATTTAAATAAGGATTACAGTGATATAGGAGAAGATTTCTTTAAAAAATTATACGAAATGGATGCGGTATAAAATGTCAAAAAAAAATCATGTAGGAACATCGACCAGTTCTTTTGGTGTTACAAGCAGAAGAAATCACGATTCTAGTAAATTCTACGATAGTAATCTTTACAATGGGAAGAGGATAAACGAAAAGGTAGAATATGTAGAGAATGAGATACCTGAAAAATACTTGAATAAACTATTTTGTAAAAGCAGTGAGGACATGAGCGAGCTACCGGATAACTCTGTTCATCTCATGGTAACATCCCCGCCGTATAATGCATGTAAGGAATATGATGAAGATCTGACACTGGATGAATATCTTTATCTTCTAAAGACTATCCTTTCTGAAACTTTCAGGGTTTTGGTCCCGGGAGGAAGAGTGTGTATTAACATAGCAAACTTGGGCAGAAAACCGTATATCCCCTTACACTCACATATCATAAGGATAATGGATGACATCGGTTTTTTGATGAGAGGGGAAATAATCTGGGATAAAAGCGTTGGTGGTGGTACTGCATGGGGTAGCTGGAAGTCTGCCGCTAACCCAGTTTTACGTGATCAGCACGAGTATATACTGGTGTTTTGTAAACAAACATTTACAAGAAAAAAACCCATTAACAGAGAAAACACAATCTCAAAAAAAGAATTCTTAGATTACACTAAAAGTATCTGGAAATTTTCACCGGAATCAGCCAAGAAGATTGGTCACCCCGCTCCCTTCCCGGAAGAGCTACCTTACAGGTGTATACAGTTATTTACATACAAGAACGAGGTAGTGCTAGATCCATTCATCGGTGCTGGAACAACAGCTTTATCATCGCTTAAAACCCACAGGAAGTTCGTTGGATACGATATTAAAGAAGAATATGTTGAAATTGCAGAAGAAAGGATTAAGGAATATTTAAGCCAAACTACATTAAAGGATGATTTTGATGTAAAATGAATAAAATATGGTGATCTAATGCAGGATAGGGAGATTGAAAGGGACGATGAACTAAAATATCATTTACACAAAACCGGAGCAGATTAGAAGCAAATTTAGGGCATTTAATTATAGGTCTAGATATATCATCATATGAAATTTTTCTAATCTATTAGAAATAGGTGAACTACACCACTGTGTTTTCTAACACGATAGTATGAAATTCGAAAAACACTCGGATATCCGGGAGGGAACGGAGAAAAAAAGGATAGGATTATAGTGCTCATGGAGATGTTCATAGAGCACTTTGAAAATGAACGGAACATGGAATTGCGGTGGTGGTGATGATATTACACGGATCAAACATATGCGGGATGCCGCGGAAGAGATTTTGGGTAAGACGGAAGGCATATCGAGGTCTGATTTGGAAGAGAATAGACCCCTTAGTCTGGCATTAGTTCATCTCTTCGAAATACTATGAGAAGCTGTTTCAAGAACTTCAAAAAATTTCCAGAATGAACATCCTGAAATACCATGAAAATATATCATCGGGATGCGAAACCGCCTAATCCATGGGTATATCGATACAAAAATTTTCAGAAGTAGAAATTTGTGCTGAGATAGAAGTGGACAATGAAATCTTTTGATTTCGTTTCCGCTGTACTTCGACACAGATCTTGATGTCGTTTGGAGTGCCGTGAAAAAGGACATACCACCCCCGATTCCAAAATTGAAAAATATCGTCGATGAGTAATGAAGAGATTTTTTAAAAACTCTCGAATTGGGGTAATACCAGCTTAGGACCGATCATCACCTATTACCTTTTTTAATATGGTTTTAGAAAAAGTTAATTATGTTCACGGCGGGTATAACCAGGATATAAAATATTAATGCACTATAGCAAACAAAACCCTTATATCCCGACACCCTGATACTTCGGCATGAAAGCTGTAATATTGGCTGCAGGGGAAGGTACAAGACTCAGGCCCTTCACAGCGTCCGAGCCGAAGGTGATGATCCCAGTAGCTAACAAACCGATACTTCAGTTCATAGTTGAATCCCTGGTAGACAATGGAATAACGGAGATAATCATGGTGGTCGGGTACAAGCGTACAAGCATCATGTCCCATTTCGGTAACGGCGAGGAGTTCGGCGCACATATAGATTACGTTAACGAAGAGAAGCAACTGGGAACCGCACATGCACTATATCAGGCACGGGACAAGGTAAGTGACCAATTCCTTGTGCTTCCCGGCGACAATGTGATCTCTAAAAAAACGATTTCCGACCTACTCGAGAATAAATCCGATTACTCTGTTCTCATCACCAGAAGCAACGAACCGTCGAAATATGGTGTGATATCTATGGTCGATGGTATGGTAGCCGATGTTGTGGAAAAACCGGAAAGAAGCTCCAGCCATCTTATATCTACGGGTATCTATGCACTGCAGCCGATATTCTTCGATTATATAGCTGAGTTGATGGAAGAACGTTTTTTTGATATCACATCCGTCATACATCGCATGCTAGAGGACCACAAACTAAAAGGTATAATCACGGAGTCCACCTGGATAGATGCTGTTTATCCATGGGACCTTATACCCTTAAACTCCGCCGCCCTAGCACACGTGGCAAAATCATCCGCAGGAACGATAGAGAAAGGTGTTATCATCAAGGGTAACGTTCACATAGGCGAAGGTGCGGTAATCAAAGGCGGGTGTTACATAGAAGGTCCCGCAATTATCAGCGAGGGTAGCGAGATAGGACCACATGCATGCATATTACCGTCGACGAGTATAGGAAACGATACGAAGATCGGACCCTTTACGGTGGTAAAAAACTCACTAGTTATGAAGGGTGTCGAAGTCGGTTCTAACTCCGTTATAGAACAGTCCGTCATAGGTGACGGTGTAAACATAGGCAGCAACTTCTCCCCGGAAGTGGGGCGGAAAGAGATGATAGTTGAGGGCGGTATCAAAGATATCGATTCCATAGGGTGTATGGTGGCCGAGGACACAAAAATAGGCAGCGGCGTAACCGTAAAAGAAGGTGTAATAATCGGTTCCAAGTGTACCGTGGGTTCAGGCGCCGTAGTAAGAGACATGATACCATCTTTAACCAAGGTTCTATGAGGTAGATAACATGTGCGGAATTGTAGGATATATTGGAAACACACCGGCGGGTGATATATTATTGAAGGGTCTTCGCCGTTTGGAGTACAGAGGCTATGATTCCGCAGGTGTAGCGGTCAAAGATTCCGATAATATAGCCATTGAGAAAAAGAAAGGTCGAATAGATAATCTGGACCTTGAAAGTATAATCACCGGTAACGTTGGGATAGGTCATACAAGATGGGCGACCCACGGAAAACCATCGGACGAAAACTCACACCCCTTTTTCGACTGTTCCGAATCCTTGGCCATAGTTCATAACGGTATAATTGATAATTTTGTTGCATTGAAAGACGAACTGGAAAAGGCCGGTCACAATTTCAGCTCTCAAACCGACAGTGAAGTGATAGCTCATCTTGTGGAGGAATATTACCAAGGAGATCTTATGGATGCCGTTACGAAAACGGTTTCTAAACTTGAAGGCTCATACGCTATTGTAGTTATGCATAGAGACCACGACGCATTGATATTTAGTCGCAATCAGAGCCCTCTCGTTATAGGTATAGGTACCGAAGAAAACCTAGTAGCATCGGATGTTCCCGCATTACTTGATCATACCAACGAGGTGAAGTATCTACAGGACGGTGACATCGGGCGGATAACTACAGAGGATGTTAAGATATGGAACGATAAAGGCCTTGAGGTTGAACGTGAGACCAAGGTAATCAAATGGTCTGTTGAAGATGCGGAAAAGGGTGGGTACGAACACTACATGTTGAAGGAGATACATGAACAGCCAAAAGCCATTCACGACTCCTTTCTCGGACGACTTGTGGAGTTTAACGAAGTTGATTTTTCGAAGTATGATATAGATCTCATAAACATCATCTCCTGCGGAACATCTTATCACGCGGGTCTAGTAGGTAAATACATCATCGAGGAAATCACCGGTATACAGTGCATGCTGGATCTGGCATCCGAGTACAGATATTCATCATCTACCGAAAAGTATCCATTTACAATCTTTATTAGTCAGAGCGGTGAGACGGCAGACACTATAGGTGCGGCAAAAGAAGCCAAACGTCGAGGATGCAAAACACTAGCTATCACCAACGTGCTTGATAGTTCATTAACACGTGAGGTAGACGAAGTTATATACACACAAGCCGGGCCTGAGATAGGCGTTGCGGCAACAAAGACCTTTACTACGCAGCTTATTGTACTCTACCTTATTGCAATCCAGCTCGGTCTGCGAAAGGGGAAAATTCTTATCGAGCAGGCAGAAACGTACCGTAACGAACTGAGACGGCTACCCCGGAGGGTGGAGGTACTATTGAATGATGTCGATGCGATACAGGATATATCCGAAAGGGTCTTGGCCGATGCAGGAGATATATTCTTCGTCGGTAGGAACATAAACTATCCTGTTGCATTGGAAGGGGCTTTGAAGTTAAAGGAGATAGCATATATTCACGCGGCCGGATATCCCGCAGGCGAGTTAAAACACGGCCCCTTTGCATTATTAACCAATAAAACACCAGTTATCGCTATATGCATAAAGGACCATACATTCGAAAAGATGCTTGGCAATATTGGCGAGATAGCGGCACGTGAAAGCCCTATAATATGTGTATGTCAAGAGGAGATGGAACTGGAGAAACTGTGCGATGAGATAGTAGTTATCCCGGAAATATCACCTCTTTTCTCACCGGTACTGATAAACGTCGTACTACAGCTATTTGCTTATTACACGGCATACAACCTTGGAAGATCTATAGACAAACCGAGGAACCTGGCTAAGAGCGTGACGGTTGAATGAAGGCCGGTTTTGTTGTTTATGAAGAGCACAAGAAGGAATTCTGGGCCTTTGTATTGATCGGGATCCCCCTTATTCTCCTGGTTGGTAGCATTCTTTGGAGAGATCTATTTTGGGACGCTTTTATCTGGAGGTACCTCTGGGGTCCAGTGGTTGCAGATGCAAGGGGCACATCAATCGGTGAGGTTTCAGCAGGTTACAACCCGGTCAACACCCTGGTTTACGGTATAGTCCTTATGTTGGCCTTGATAGGTATATACGACCTGATAGAATATTTTGATATCGAAGTGGATACCGGTTTCGTTCTATCACTTATACCTTGGGTCGTCCTAGGAGGTTCTCTAAGAACCCTAGAGGATGCTGGATTGTTCAGTGAATCCGTGGCACCTTTGTTCATATCTCCTGTCATCTATCTACTTCTGGGTGTAGGTGCCATACTCACAATGATGCTGGGTACCGTCATTTCCGGAAGGGAAGAGAGTGATATATTGAGGCTTGTGGTTCTTGTACCTCCTTTGATAGTTTATGTTTTGCTCAGACTACCTTACAGCCTCCGGCTCGGTGTACTGGGTATAATCGTGCTTTCAATCTTTTACGTATACGGTCGAAAAAAACAAATTCTCCATGAAAAGTATCTCTTCCTTACCTACGGAACTACCTTTCTCACTATCTCGCTTTCCTACAATGCATATTTTCTATGGACCTTAGAAGGTACCAACCCTATTGAACTGGTGCTGATACCTTTGTTTACCGTTATTGCAACTATTTCTTTTGTTTTAGTGCTGTTTACCTACGATAGATTACATAGGAGCACCTCGGCACTTGGAATATTTTTCTTCTCTAAACTCAATGCGTTGATAGTATTCGCCCACCTTTTCGACGCTTCCTCCACTTACAGGGGTATCAAGTATCACGGGTATGCTGAAAAACATGTCGTACCATCTTTTTTCATAGAGTTTGTTGGTGATCCTATCGTAATGTACTTCCTCAAGCTGGTGTTAATAGTTGTTGTGATACTGACCATGGATCACTTGTATCGTCGGGAACTCCGTGAGTTCCCCCGTCTGACAACCTTGTTAAAGTTCGCAATCATCACCCTTGGTTTGGCACCGGGAGTAAGAAATACGCTGAGACTTGCTATGGGTGTATGAGATTACGTGAACATGTCTGGAATAAATAATATCGCACAATCCAAACGGTATTATGCTAATTTTTCCATTCCTCACATGCGTTCGGAATAAAAAAAAGAAAGGGGGGGAGATATAGTATCGTGATAGACTCAGGCAAAGACAGTTTAAGGGGGGGTTTTACGGGTTAGAGTGCATCTTTTGAAATTAAGGTTTTAAATATTCGTCTCGTACTGCCTTTGCCTGGGTCATTGCCCGCTCGATCCTCGCCATCTTCTCAGCCTTCTCGGCCGCCATCTCGACACGATAATACAACATGTCGCGTACGGCCGTCCTTATGGCTTCAGAGCGGGAAGGGAAATCATCGACCTCCACCAGGAAGTCCAGCTCCTTGATGAAGTTTTTCGGGAGCCTTACGGTTATCTTCTCGGTGTCGATCATTGGTTCCACCTGTACATCTAAACGACAGCTTTTGTCTGTCGTGTGTCATACAAGAGACATACGGTATATAAATATTTCTGTCCCCTTCCAATGATCTCCCATAAATCAATCCAAAATATATTTATGGTACTTATGATATTCGCCACCGTGAAGACCATATACACCCTGGGCTACGAAGGAAAGACACTTGAAGAGTTCATAAAACTCCT
>JAFDTZ010000122.1 GCA_019594305.1 Thermoplasmata archaeon | reverse complement strand
TCCTTCAATACCATCACTTCCTGTAACGCCCTGAAACCGGAGCGGCCGATATGGGTAAGCCTGCCCTTTACCTTGTGATTGGCGGCATTTTCTATCTCCTTCATAACCACTCCGGGTATCACTATGAGTAGCCAGTTTGGCATCTTCGAATATGAGTACGGATTCACATCATCGAGAGCTCCTAGTAGATGTTCCGAAATAACACAGTTGTAAAGGATGTTCGTATCGAGCCCCAATATCATATCTTCATTCTTCGTCAGCTCTATCGCTACCTCGTCAAGGTCATAGGGTTTTAGTATGCCGCTACGGCACATGGCAGCGGTAAGGTTGTTCAATGTTTGGTCCCTTTCTGCAATGACCTTTATGTTATAATTGGCAGGTGTACCGGAGATACTTACAAGAGGGTCTATAGGTCCTTCGGTACCTTCGGTAGGTTTTGATTTTACAACTATATTGCCAACGTTATTCTTTATGGACGTCATCAATAGCTGCATCACAGGAAAGTCCACCAGTTTTCCCTTTCGCATGTACTTTTTCCAGTTGATATCTATCCCTCCCCGAATAATCTCTCAGTCATCCATTCCGGATCAAACTCTTCAAGGTCATCGTACTTCTCACCAGTACCTACGAAGATCACCGGCTTTCCGATCGCATGACCTATTGACAGTGCACTTCCACCCTTTGCATCAGCATCTATCTTGGTGAGTATCACGCAGTCGATTCCGACTGTTTCATCGAACTTTTGTGCCTGGTCTATTACGTCACTGCCCGCCAGGGCATCACCTACGAATATTATCATGTCCGGCTCCACCACCCTCTTTATCTTCTCCATCTCGTCCATGAGATTTTTGTTCGTCTGCATCCTGCCGGCGGTATCGATAAGTACGACCTCCTTATGTCTCGCTGTGGCATGCTCAACGGCATCATAGCCTACGGCGGCAGGATCACTCCCCTTGGAGTGCTTTATCAACTTTACACCCAATCTTGTAGCGTGTTTATCCAACTGCTCTAAAGCTCCGGCCCTAAAGGTATCCGAAGCGGCGATAACACAAGTGTGTCCATTATTGAGCAGTCGATGAGCTATCTTAGCAATGGTAGTGGTCTTTCCCGTGCCGTTCACGCCTACAAACATTATAGATACAGGTTTATCCTCTTCCTTGACGAATCTATCGAGATCTATAGTATCTATCGATAGAGCCTTTGTCACAGCCTCTTTTAGGCATATTTCTATCACCTGTTCCATATCGTAACTTCGGTTTATCTTCTTGCCCTGCAGATTAGTTTTTACATCGGCCTCTATCTCTTCCACTACTGGCAGTGCTACATCGGCTTCGAGCAACGCAACCTTTAATTCCCATAGTATCTCGTCAAGCTTGCCTTCTTTTATCTTGGAACCCCAACCGTCAACAAAGGCTTCTTCGGGTGATTCCTCGATCTCCTTCTTACTTCTTAGAGTAATTCCGGATAACTTGGTTTTAAGCTTCTCAAACACTGGTAACCCCCTCCTTAGAAAGGTTTAACCCTGTTGAGCAAGCTGGAGTTGTTGGTATTCCTCTTGTAGTTCCTGTTCAAGACTTTGGTATTCCTGTCCCAATTGATTTACCTTGTTCTCAAGCTCCGTTCTTGTATTCATAATATCTCTCTTTCTCCGATTGATTATGTCTATAGCCACTTCGGCATCGGTTTCAGCGGAGATATCGGATCCCAAGCCTACAAGAACTTTATCGTTCCTTCCCACTTTACAGTATATATGAGTGTTCGCACCCAAGGGTACAAGAACTTCCGAATCCTCTTTTTCGTCTTTAAAACCCTTGATTGTTTCCTCTGCGGCGCTGTGCTCGTTGGTAATCTCATCGATATACAATAATTGCTCTTCCAAGGCCTCAAGTTGCTTCCCGATGGCCTCCAATTTACCTAATCTTTCTCTAAAATCATTTTCATCTACCATGTCAATTCGCCTCCGAATCTAATATTCCTTGAATAACAGTGTCTTCGACCTCATCTGGAGATATCTCTGTGATCTCCTTAATATCGATATTTGTCCTCATGACCCTGTGCTTGCTGCCAAGAATGGACAGTACCTTCTCCCTAGCTCTTTCGTCGTTTTCTTCCATGATCTCTTTAGTGAATCGCGTCCATTGACGTCCCATTCTAAAGGTCCCCTTTGCTCTGAATACTTTCATTACACACACCTTTTCTATGTATATTATTTCACATCCATCATGAGGGGGGTATTAAAGTTTAACCCCGTATGAGTGAAAAAGTGATGTACAAAATATAGATTGTCCGGTCTATGGTTATTTATTTTCTAAAAAAAGAGAAAAAAAGGGTTTGGGTTAGTAGTCTATGGTCCAGACAACTGCGGTATCGCCGGGATTGTGTATCCAGTAACCTTGGCCGGGTTCGAACACGAAAGTATCCGGATCGAAACTGTACGCAAGGTTGTATTCTGCGGTACCATCGAAGTAGCCTAAGCGGTCAATCTCACCTGGTAACCCGTGGTTGCCGGCAGTCTCGCTGGGCAGACTAACCATGGTCCAACCGGGATACAATGTAAGATCGGTGCTTGCGGGTGCAGTTCCGACGATCGTCAAAGTGTCGGTGGTGGTCACGTGTATCCATATACCCATACGGTGGTTCCACGACTGGAGGTTGTTATACCGTTCGGCCCTTCCGGGAACATAAGAACTCCATTCACCGGACGAAGCGTCGAAGTACATCAACTTATCGTAGTTCCCGCCTATATCTGCAAGTATGGCTTCTAGCGATGTATCTACCGGTATCAGATTGAAGGAAACGAAGTTCCAGCCTTCAGCGTCTCCGCCTGCGTAGAGTGGTATATCGAAGGTATCCGTGGGTGCACCGGGCTCCTGTACCGCGTCCGTATTCTGTTCTTCCATACCGTTGGTACCGACTGCACGTACTACATACCACCAGTATATCTCATCCGCCAGGCCTTTGAAGGGGTCTGTGCACGCATATTGTGTCGAGCCATCCGCCGATACGCTGTCTATGAGAGTGCTCGCGTCCCATGGTCCACCCTGTAATTCCGAACGATAGATATTGTAGTGACTAACCTCGGGAGGATCGTCCGGACTTGCATTCCAGGTTACCAGATTGTGATCATCGCCGGTCTCGTCGTAATCCACTGTCAATACCTCCAGGGCGTGATTGTAGATAAGGTCGTAATCTTGTAATTCGCTCCAGGACGAGAAATCCAAACTTATCCAGGCGTTATCGTCCACATGTCCGTCGTACCTGCCGAGGCCCCTGGTAGACCCGTCGGGAAGTTGCACTTCCAAAATTATCCAGTGATGACCCGCAGTCAAGTCAACGGGTTGCTGGAACGGAATTTCGACCCATTCCCCCGGCCCAGGGTTATCTATCTGTTCAGTTTCGCCGAGCCGACTGCCGGGAGTAGTTCCGCCTGCTCCGTCGGTATGGATATATCCCACTATATAGGTGGGTTGGTGAAGTACGTAACAAGCCATACCGATGGCCTCATCCGCGTCCAGTTCGACTCGCATAGCCCCCCAGTAGGTACCTGCGGATCCCAAGCCCGTGGCTCCCGGTGGTGTTGTTCTATGGGGTTCATTGTAAAGCCAGTTCCATTCCTCCATTGTACCTATGTGTTCAACTGAAATATCATCGGGTGGTGCAGGGGGAGTTCCCTGTATGGTGAAAAGGCCGTCACTAACGTCCTCACCCGTACGTCCCAAAACATCGAAAACTCGTACACGTACAAGGCACTGGTCGCTGTTTTCGTTGGGCACCGTCCATGTGTAACTCCCCGTGTCGGGCAATCCCGTTGCGATAACGGTCCATGAGGTTCCGCCGTTCACACTGTAGGCTAGCTGTACGTAATCAATGGGGTCATCCCCGGCAGCCGAGGTCCATGTTATATCTTCCAGTTCACCGGCAAGGAAGCTCTCACCACCATCCGGTCTTGTGACCGTGACCGAGGGTGGTTCGCCGGGTATCTCCTTGCCTCTGAAAAGGGTTGCGGCACAACCGAAATAATTAGAGGTAAGTACATCCCACCGCCAGTCGGTGTAATGCATTCTGTGGGAATATTCGTTGAATTCGCTGAAGTAGTCCATGTCAAGGTCCCAAGCACCATACCAGAACGAGCGATGTAACTGGTGACTGGGGCCGCCAGTGGGATTTCCGGGGCTGTACCAGCCATAGCGAGAGTTCGTCACCGCAGCGAACATGCCACCTGTTCTTCGCTGGGTGGTGAAACGCTCGGTTATGCAGTCTCTCTCGTAATCGCCCGCTATACAACCCTGTGATTTTAGGAACATGTAGTTGGTGTTGGTAAAACTGTTCTCGTCGCCGTTGGACATCTTCATGTTATAGTTCCAATTGCTGTGCCCCAGGTGGTTTATCACGCTGAAGGAATTAGTATTGATGAGGTCTATGACCTGCTGCTTGTTCCATGTTCCGTCAAGGTCGTAGAGACCGTCCCATGACCAGTCATCGGAGAAATATGTTTGCAGCTCCAGCATGGCCTCCTTACCGTAGGTGTTGCTGTCCAGCTCTTCACCGACTCCCAGGCCGGTCTGGAAGTAACTCTCGCTTTGTGGGTCAGTTTCGTATTTGAGTATCTTGTGTATCTGGTTCGATATCTCACCTGCGTTATTACCGCTGATCCTACCTATCATCACCTCGGCGTAAAAATCTTCGTTCCAAGTGTCGCCGTCGAGGCACTGCAACGGCAAATCCGTGGGTATGTAATCAGAAGTACTACCAACGGTTGCATACACCGTTGTATACGGTATAATATTGATATCTCCACCCAGGGTAACGAATTGGGTACCCCAGTTGTTGTATGCGTCCTTTATGAAGTTTCTAACTCTATCGAAGTCATTGCTTCCCCCGTAGTTTGCATATATGTATTCCGTGGTAACGACGGTGCTGGTATATCCTAAGGCTACCCTGTGGTTGATAAGGTCGTCAACCGTGGGGTCCACGCTTTCATCGTTAGCCACCGCTTCGCTTGTGATAAACACGTACGAGTAACTCTGCATGGGGTCGATAACATTCTGGTAACGTCCCATTATCTCACCGTCCATATACGTTTCAAGGGCTCCTAAATTATCTACCGACGAACCGAATCTATCTTCGAAGCGACCGATATCTACTCTTACGTCGGTGCCAGCGTTGGCATCCTGTGCCATATTTACCCGTAATGTGAATTTACCGTAGTACTGTAGATCACCACTGAAAGGCCTGTATTCAACGGGATATAGGTTGATATGAGCCACTGCGATACCCATACCGTACTGGATCCCGTGGTATTCATATGCCGCAGGCGGATACGCATCGTCCGAGCCGTACACCGATTCGTCCGGTGATGTGGACGGCTCTTCGGGTGGCTCGCACGTGATAGGCAGGGGTTCTTCGGCGTATGAAAGCAGATAGCGGCCCGGCATGGCAACCACATCATCCGGTTCGATGCTGATGCTCTCCACAACATGTCCTCTGGGAATTACGATACGGGCGGGTAACGATGGAACCTCAGGTTTTCCCGGTTCCGATAAGAGGTCATTGTTACCGAAGCCCATACGATAGAAAATTTGATTGTCCCTGTTTTGATAAGTTACCTCGTTTAACACGGGTTCTGGCATCTTGTATTGTATTACGATCTCATCGCTCTGCTGTTTGACGTACCGAATCAGGACTGGTTCGTTATTTCCTGACTGCTCAACTGAGCGGCTGGGAACCCAAGTTCCGTCACGATAATAATCTTCCGCCGTCTGTAAAGAAAAAACAACGCCTACAGATAGGGCGGATATCCCTAAAATCAGCAGTAATAGCACTGCACATATCTTTTTTTTCCTCATCTTAACACCTAATGGTATGACCCCTAGGTTTTAGCTAATATATGGTTTTTACTGTACAGAATAATACAATATGGTGAACGAGCATAATATAGTATCCTTTAATCTTTAAAATTAGTTGGAGGGAAAACAGATATATACCCCATGATAATAAGAGTACCGTAGCGGCGGG
>JAFDTZ010000142.1 GCA_019594305.1 Thermoplasmata archaeon | reverse complement strand
CGGATTTCCCCTTGAGCAGAATCAACTTTTTGGAAATGTCGTCAATATCCGTCATCATGTTGAAATATTCAAGGGATTTTTCATATTCTCCTATAATCTTGTGTATTTCGCCAAGTTTTTGAAGGATGTGCAGAATATCCACTTTCTCTTCTCCGGCAAGGTTCAGTACTTTTTCATATATCTCGATGGCGTTTTCGTGAGCAAAAACGGATTCCGCTTCCTCGGTAGCCTTTAAATAATAGCTGATGGCGTTTTCTTTGTCGCCCCCCATTTCGTAATGATATGCGATATCCGAATAGTATTCATTAATACTATCTTCATAAAGTTCTTTTATCTGCCTTGCGACGACAAGATGCAATTTCTTCCGTTTGAGTGCGGATATGTTTCGATGGGCCACCATTTTGATAAGTATGTGGGAAAACATAAAACAATCTCTTTCCGGGATCTCAGCCCAGATATTCCTATATAGCAATTCGTCGATGATGTTCAGCAATCTCAGTTCGTTAGTTTCACAACAATTCAGAAGCAATTCAAAGGGAATTTCAAGGCCTATCACGCTACCCATTTCCACAAGGTGTCGTTGCTCCTCGGTTAGATGTGTGGTCAATCGTCGTACGATGACATCTTCGATTACCTTGGGGATCTCCTGTAGGTCTTCAATTATAAAGAATGAAGGCACATCAGGTTGTATCTGCCCTTCTTTTATCAACAATTCGGTGAATTCCTTTATGAAAAGGGGATTACCTTCTGTTATCCGATGAATCTGTTCTACGAGGTTGGGATTTAGCTGATAGTTGTTTGTTATGGAATACAACAATTTTCTCGTATGTTTGATTTTAAAAGGTTCGAGCGTAATTTCGTTATATCTTTGTTGGCGATAAAGACGGTCTCGAATTTTTAAAAGCGGGTGCGAACTACGGATATCTTCCGTACGGTAAGTGCAGATCAAAAGGACAGGCGCATCATGAATATTTACAATGAGATAGTGCAGTAGTTCGAGGGTAGCTGTGTCTGCCCATTGCAAATCATCAAGGGATATGACGAGGGGTGTCTTTTTGGCCTTTTCTCTTATCATGTTCCTGAACTCGAAAAAAACCGAATGCCGCTCATCGTAGTACAGTTTATCATCCGTTCTAGCCTCCTTTTTAGTGATAACATCCATCGGGTTTCGCGTTATTCCCTCATCATGTTTCGACCCGGAGTAG
Source organism: Thermoplasmata archaeon (assembly GCA_019594305.1). Lineage (GTDB taxonomy): Archaea > Thermoplasmatota > Thermoplasmata > Halarchaeoplasmatales > Halarchaeoplasmataceae > Haladaptatiplasma. The sequence goes on along the minus strand of JAFDTZ010000142.1, from coordinate 3,432 downwards.
CTCTCTAGTGCTTTTCTTAAAGGGAGATACGGCTCGGAGGTTTCAAAATGCGCTCTACCGCTGAGAACGTCAAATCCCTTTTTAACCGCATGCTTTTTGAACTCACTCACCAAAGTGGTCTTACCAGCTCCCGCCTCTCCCGTGATAAATATTGCGACACAACCTTTTTCATGAACATCTTCCAAACAGTCTTTCAGTAGTGAAATCTCTTTTTTTCTATCGATAAAGGGTGGCTTCTTTTCTATCATAGTTTGTTTTGTATTAACTCCCCCCCTGTTGTCAATATGTGTCAGGGCATATAGCAAGGGATTAATGTCTCCTATATAACTATCCAATTCGTGTGCACTTACCTTTATCTCGCCTTCGGGAGTATATAAGATGAAAGTGTTACTTTCTAACCTCTTTCTAACCTTTTTTTCCTCTTCTACCCCTTTGTGAGTGAGGGAATATACCTTCTTCTTCCTTTCCCGGTCATGTTTCAACCATTTCGTTTTTTCATCTATCAGATCCTCTTTTTTCATCTCCCGTAACACACGGCTTACCTGGCTCAAACTCGCACCGATCGCATCGGCTATTCCCTGCTGAGAGAGAGCGTATGTTGGATTTAGATCTTTGCTATTAGACAAGTGACTCCTAAGATGTAGAAGGATCCTCTCTTCAACCGTTGTTTCCATGTTGGCGCATAACAATAATTTATCCCTATAGTAATAATGTTTTCCCTAGATTTCGGACATGAATGATTTGTCATCCGCGGATAGTTGCCTTTCTCCCGGCATATACTATGTGCTATTGCCTTTGTGGAATGCAATTTTGAGGGCACTGTAAAAAGGGTCGAGCGATCATAAATACGCTATAGATACCCAATTTACCCCCTAAAAACCCCCGATTTTAGAGGGAGAAAAGACATTCTATGAAGACTTTTCAAGGGGGGTGACCTTTTTACAGTGCCCTCAATTTTGCATTATATTACTATATAATGGCAAATGGATAGTCATAGTAACTAATTGAGGTGGATAAATGGAAAAAAAAGCAAAGATGGCAATGTTTTTTGCACTGACATTGGTTATATCAGTACTCGCCGCGGTCCCCGCACTCTCCTATGGGAATGGGGAGACGGATATAGTGTTGATAATGACCAACGATTCAAACGAAATTGCCCGTGTAGAAAATCTGGGTGCAGTCGTGATCGAAACTTATGACAATTTTGTCCTGGCAAAGATAGAAAGCTCTGCGATACCACAAGTTGAGAGGCTCGGCATACCCGTTGATATGCTGCAACATCGGACAACCTTGTATGTTAGAGGCGAAGATTTCGATTTTACCCAGGGTGAATTGGACATGCCCGAAGGATTAAGGTTAGACAGCTACAAATCCGGTGAGGCGGGTATCTACATCGTGCACCTGCTCGGGCCAATAGCATATGGATGGCGGCCCACACTTGAGAGTATGGGCGTTGAGGTTTTGAACTATCTACCCAACTACGCATATAAAGTGCGGATGACACCTGAGCTCGCTGGTGAGGTATCCGAATTATACTTTGTGGATTGGGTAGGCATATACCATCCATATTACAAGATACCCCCGAATATTTCACCTGGTATAATAGAGGTCGGTTTGGTACCAGGTTCTGATGGGGACAGTATATCAAGGTTACACACCGAATACCCTGTTATATCTTCAGTAAAGATGGACGATTTCGGATATCTTTACGTTCTGATAGCCGATAGTTATACTCAGTTATACGACATCGCAAGCATCACGGATGTGAGCTTTATCGATAATTACGTGGAACCGGAACTCGAGGACGAGATGGCAACCCAGATAATAGGCGGGGGCTGCTGGTTCTTCGACGATCAAGATAATAACCCCACAACGGCCTATAGACTCCACGTTGATCACGGCTCCTATATCAATCAGCTCGGTTACAGAGGTCAGGGGGTCGTCGTCACGGTTGCCGGTACGGTCGGTAATGCCGGTCACCTCGATTTTACCGGTCGGGTCATAGGCGGATATGTCTTCGGCTCGGGTGGGTGGGCCGATAGCGGCACCCACGGTACCCATTGCGCGGGCTCAGTTGCAGGAGACACCCACAACGGCAGGGGTACGCTATATTACAACAATTACTACGCCGCCCAGGGTTCTGCCCCGGGAGCTCAACTTTATCCCGTCAGGGTTTTCGGAACAGGTGCTAGCTTTCCCAGTGATCTTTACCGGTTAGTTGAGGTGCCAAAACAGAACGCCAATGCGTATGTTCATTCCAATTCATGGGGTGCATCTTCAGGGGGTTCCTACGGAACAAGGGAATCGCGATTCGACTACGCGGCCAGGGACGCCGACAGCGATACTCCCGGTAACCAACCCATGATATTAACCAAATCCGCAGGCAATGACGGCCCCGGATATACGACGGTGACGAGCCCGGGTAATGCAAAGAATATCATCACCATCGGAGCCACAAACAATTACAACCCCAATCAGGGTCTGACCAACCCTGAGGTTGTGGCAAGCTTCAGCTCCAGAGGCTGGACGGCGGATAACCGTATCAAGCCTGACGTTACTGCTCCGGGCCACCGTATATACTCGACCCACCCCGGTGGAGGCTATGCGCTGATGTCCGGTACGTCCATGGCAAACCCGGCAGTGGCCGGAGCGGCGGCCGTTACGGTCAACTGGTACGAGGTCAATCACGGGTATCGCCCCAGTCCCGCCATGGTGAAAGCGCTCATCATCAATACCGCCAATCCCTTCAGTGGTAACATACCGAATAGGGACATAGGGTGGGGGATGGTGGACATCTCAAAACTGGAGCGCCCGTTGAATGATCCGGTACCGTTCTTCCTTTTCGATGAAGAACATGTATTTACGGCAAGCGGGCAATCACAGGAGCACCATGTAGTGGCAGATAGGAGCGGATTACCGTTGAAGTTCAGCCTCGTCTGGACCGACAGACAAGCAGTGAATATAGGCAGCAACCCCGCCCTTATTAACAATCTCGACATAGTGGTTGAAGCGCCCGGTGGGGATGTGTATCGAGGGAACGCTTTCAGCGGCGGGTGGTCCGTCGCCGGGGCAGGCGCAATGTCTGATTTCGATAGGAATAACAATGGCTGGGACGACACGAACAACGTTGAGAATGTGTATATACGGGCCAACGATGTGGAATCCGGCCTTTATACCGTAACTGTTGAAGCTAGAAATATAGTTGCTGATGCGGTTCGTTTAGGATACAACAGCCAGGATTACGCTTTGGTTGTGTACAACGCCGTAGAGGCAGCGTCAGGAGATCCGCCCGAGATAACGGTAACACGGCCCAATGGCGGCGAGTCGTTCACCGCCGGTACACAAGAATCCGTCACATGGACGACCGTACAAGGCGATAATCCGATAGACCACGTAAACCTGTGGTACAGTACCGATTCAGGCAGCTCGTGG
>JAFDTZ010000039.1 GCA_019594305.1 Thermoplasmata archaeon | reverse complement strand
TTACACTCTTGAAAAGGGCATGCACAGTGAGCAGGACATATCCATGCTCGGACACATGATGGATGGAGATGTTGAATTCAAATTCCAACAACTACAAACCTATCTGCGTGTGGAGGGTCTCGGAGACGTACAAACAAGACAATGGGTCAAATATCAACACAGCAAGAGCGGCATAACCATGGGATCTTTCTCCCTTGATACTATCAGGTAAGGTTGATATTTGTGGATGCCGTAGAGATACTAAGTGCAACCACCTTTTTCCTCATGCTCCCTCTGCTTTCGGCAGGACTCTTCATCGCCTATATGCACAAACGTAATTATATGGAGGACACCGGATTCGGGAAGCCTGAGGTGGGCATGATTTTAGTGGGTTCGATGTTTGGGATATTCACGGATATCCCTCTCATAGTATCCGGTAGTGCTCTTTTGAACATCAATCTCGGAGGCGCTCTGATCCCTATAATAGTCTCGGGCAGTCTAATTTACCGGAAAAAATTGAATCTTTTGAAGCTATCGGCCGGTGTGATATTAGTTTCAATAATCTCTTATCATCTTACGAGGTTTGAACCTGAGATGGGTATAGTCGCGGAATTCCCCTATTATTTTATTCCCTCTTTAATTGCCATCGCCTTGGCCTTGGTCCTCGAGCTCAAGGGTAGTAATCGGATACCCTACGCGTACTCAACCGCTGTACTGGGCGTGCTTATAGGTGCCGATCTTGTAAGGATACCCATGCTGGTGGATGCATCGGTGATGGGTTCCATCGGAGGTGCGGGGGCGATGGACCTTGTATATCTGTCCGGCCTTATCGCCGCAATGCCCTTGGTGGTATATTACTACTTTAGAAATCCTCTCAGTAAAGCTGAGGACTCCCTTGACGAGAGCCTCAAGATGCTTCGTTTGGGCCGGTACAGGGAAAGCATAGAGTTTTCAATTTCTTCCGTACGTGATGAGCTTGGTAAGGTATCTCGACTAATGAGGAGACCCAGTTATTGGGCGAATCACGAATTAACGGATCAAGAAACTTTCAGGCTGTTGGGAACGCATCCTCTGCTCGTTGATGATTATTACAAATTATATGATGCAAGGTATAACCCCTCTGGCTTCTCGGCACACAAGGCATTTTTTACAGCTACCCTACTGAAAAAAAAGATAGCGGATAGAGTTAATGAAAGATTTTCCAGCTTATTAAGGAGAATTTCAGCATATTTTATCGACCTTTTAATCGTGACTACACCCATAATCGTAGCCATATTCTTTTTCTATATGTCGAACACATTTTTTTCGAATCTTGAAGAGTCTCCACAAATTTCCCCTTTGTTTTTTGCACTTATATCTCTATTGATATCCGTTCAATTCATTTATTTTACCATTATGGAATGGTATTTTGGTACGACCATAGGGAAGAAATTACTCGGTCTTAAAGTGCTGTCCGATGACTACAATAAAATATCGTTCACACAGAGTGCCGCAAGAAACTCCGCACGATATGCCGATATAGCGTTATTTTTTTATGTGTTCAGTCTGGTTTTAATAGTTTCCAACCCCGAAAGGAAAAGGATCGGGGATTATATAGGGGGTACCAGGGTAGTGAAAACTATATAATCTACTGCATATTGGGATGTAGATAACATGAAAAAAAGGATTAAAAAAATCTACGATTTAGTGGATGACGACCTTGACAGTATCATATTGTACAACTCTACAAAACCCCATATAGACCTTTCATTTTACTATGTGACAGGTTTAGTTAACGGTGAGTTTGAGGGCAGTGCCGTACTAATTTATCCAGATCAAACCGCAGACATACTTACATCAAAACTTGAGGAAGAAAGTGCCAAAAAAGCAGATATGCCAGTAACAACCGTCGGTAAGAGAGACGAAAGAAAAACCTGGCTGAAGGAAAAATTTCAAGGTATGAAGCGGATCGGAGTAAACAGTACCGAACTCACATATCATGCATACATGAACATAAAGGAGGCTACGGATGCCGAGATTATCGACATCTCAGATGTCATCATTGAGGCAAGGAATCTAAAGGACGAAGATGAGTTGAAACGTCTAAGGAAGGCATGTAAGATCGCATCACGGGTTGCAGAACAGATGATTGATTTTATCGAGCCTGGCATGAAAGAATACGATCTCGCCGCCGAAATATCCTATCGTATGAGAAAGCAAGGTGGTTCTGGCGATGCATTTGATATAATCGCCTCAAGCGGTCCTAACTCCGCGGAACCCCACTACACTGCAGGCGATAGGGTCATAGAAAAGGGAGACTTTATCGTTCTCGACTTCGGCTCACTCTACAAACGTTATCGTTCGGACATAACACGGACCTATGTTGTGGGTGAAGCGACGAAAAAACAGAAAAAAATCTATGAGACTGTGTTAAAGGCCCACAACGAGGCATCGGAGATGATAAAACCGGGTGTAAAAGGTGAAACAGTACATAACAAGGCGGCGGAAATCATCAACTCTACCGAATTTAAGGGGCGATTCACCCACGGTTTAGGTCACAGTATCGGACTCTCCACTCACGATGGCTCGGGATTGTCTCCCAGTGTAGACGTAACACTGGCACCGGGAATGGTTTACACAGTTGAACCCGGCATTTACATACCGGGATACGGCGGTGTGCGAATAGAGGACGATATAGTGGTGACCGAGGACGGGTGCGAGATCCTTACCGATGCAAACAGAGACCTTGTGGAATTATAAAGTACGGTTAAGATCAAAGGATAGACATCTCTATGAGGCCGGAGATGTAAGGTAAAACCATCTAAACTAGTCTGTACGATAAACAAACAACAAGTTTATTCTACCCAGCAATAAATATGTGCAATAAAGTGCTCAGGATAGAACAAACCTCTCTTGAAAAATTATTTAATGCCTTGTCCCATGGTCTTCGTTTAATGAAATATGGGTCTTCTTTAAAGGAAAAAGTGGCAGTAGTTACAGGGGCCGGCGCCGGAATAGGTAAAGAGATTTCTTTAAAACTGGCAGAAGAGGGATGTAGGGTGGTTCTTTGCTCCCGGAACAAAGAAAAATTGAAGGATATTGCGGAATTAATAGGTGATGATGTACTGGTGGTTCCTACCGATATCCGGGTGGAAAAACAGGTTAGGAGCATGATTTGTAAAACGGTAGAACAGTTCGGCGGCATAGACATATTGGTTAACAATGCAGGTATAATCCGGTACGGCGAGATCGAAGAGTTTTCTACCGACGATTACAAGGCGGTGATGCAGACCAACGTTGACGGTACTTTTTTTGCAACAAGAGAAGCGCTACCGTATATAAGGAAATCAAAGGGTAATATCGTGTTCATAGGAAGTTTCGATTCTAACCATCCCAGGTCTTTCAATCCTGTCTATGCTGCATCAAAGTGGTGGATAAAAGGTTTCGCCCACAGCATAGAGGCGATATTCGGAAAGGAAGGTGTGGGTGTGACTTTGGTAAATCCGTCCGAGGTAAGAACGGAGATACCCGATGAGGAGGGGGTAGCCTACAGTGAAAAGTACCGTGAGGGCGAGGTTCTGGAGCCCCAAGAGGTTGCGGAAGCGGTGATATTCGCCCTGAAACGCTCCGGTAGCTCTACCATCAGCCAGTTGGACATATATCGTCGTGACAAACTCGGCGATTTTTTCTAGAACACTTTTACCGGTATATCCCGTAATGTAACATCCGGTGCCGTGAAAACATAAGGCTCTCAGGATTCATCGTCTTTGGGTCTTACCACGGCGACGGTGCATCTGGTATGCTTGATCACCCTGTCGGTGGTGCTTCCCAGGAATAGAGAGGATAATCCGGAACGGCCGTGGGAGGACATGTAGATTATATCCTTTTCGTTTGCTAGCTTCGTTATCTCATCATAGGGTGTGCCTTCGGTCAGTTTTGTTTTCAACTCCACATCTATATCTTCTGCCTTCATTTTCACCTTCTCCAATACATTTTCGCCTTGTTTAACGAAACCCTCTCTGAGCATCTCTTGGGTACTTATATTCATGCCTTCCATCTCCTGTCCCATCATGCCGTGGGAGTAGCTGCTGGGTTTGATAACGTAAATGGCAACTACCGGGATATCGAATTTTTTAGCGGCCTCCAGTCCTTCTTCAACACCCACAAAGGATAGTTCGGAACCGTCCGTGGGCAATATCATCTTTTTGTACATGAACATAATATGTAACCCTACTGTTGTAAATGTTTCGGTAACAGTTATTTTATGCCTTCATAAGATGATATCCTATTGACGATGAACATAAATAGTCAATAATCCTGTACCGTATCATGGCCGAAGAGATGATCTTACTTAAAGAGGCGGCGAGGGAGGTTGAGCTGGTGAGTAGAAGGGTGGCACTGCTCCATCTCTCGTATGCGAAAATGCTCACCGAGGAATTCGGTGAAAGACACGGGAAGGAACTGATACTGAAAGCGATAAAGGATTACGGCAAATGCATCGGAGAAAAGAGGCGGGATGAGATCGAGGAAAGGGGTATGGAACCGGTACCTGAAAACTTCGGTAAAGGTGATGCCATGAGGATACCTCGTTTCGGGATGCACTCCAGGCTGGAAGATTCCGGCCGTAGTATGAAACTTCACGGCTGTGTCATGGGTAAGCTGTGGAGGGAGTACGGAGAAGAAGACCTAGGTAAATTGTACTGCTACGTTGACCCCGCCAAATACATGGGATTCAACGAATACTATATCCAGGTACACGAGAAGGCCATGCCCGCCGGACATGAATATTGTGAGTTCATGGTCAGACCTTCAACGGAGGCGGAAAAGGAACTGTTCAGTTCCGAAGAGAAAGATTTTTCCGATATAGATCTTTGTTTGAAGTGATGATGAGCGATGAAGAGAGATAAACACAAGGATTATCTTCACATTACCCGACTTTCGCCCAACAAATACGTAAGGGTGCTACTGATGATCGCCGGCACTTTCTTCGTGGCCGTCGGTCTGATCGGAATTGTTTTACCAATATTGCCAACCACCCCTTTCCTGCTCCTGGCGGCAGCCTGCTATTCGAAAAGTTCCAAAAGATGCCACGACTGGCTCCTGACCAACAGGCTCTTCGGAAATTACATACGTAACTATCTCGAGGGTAACGGCATCCCCATGAGGGTCAAACTGTCCACCATCGCCTTCTTATGGGTCACCATATCCATATCCGCTTTTTTCTTTGTGGATACTTTCTGGGTGAGGATTTTACTGTTAGTGATCGCTATCTGTGTGACCGTGCATATCCTAGCTCTACGTACTTTGAAACCTACCTTAAAAACCTGACACGAATGTTTAAATAACATCATATCGCTTTTTGTTTAAATGAGATCATACGATAATAAGAGGGAATAAAATGGCCGAAGAAAAGAAGAAAATAATGACAACCAGTACAGGCAAGCCGGTTGATAACGATCTTAACTCCATGACCGCAGGTAAGGAAGGTCCCGGACTTATACAGGACACACACCTTTTGGATAAATTAGCTCACTTTGATAGAGAACGTATCCCGGAACGCGTAGTACACGCCAAAGGAGCCGGCGCCCACGGATATTTTGAAGTTACCAACGACTTGAGCAAGTACACCAGAGCCAAGTTCCTATCCGAAGTTGGCAAAAAAACCGACTTATTCGCCCGGTTCTCAACCGTCGGCGGAGAGCGAGGCTCAGCCGATGCAGAACGTGATCCACGTGGTTTCGCGGTTAAATTCTACACCGAGGAGGGTAACTACGATATGGTAGGTAACAACACACCCATATTCTTCATAAGAGACGCCATGAAATTCCCTGATTTCATACATACCCAGAAAAGAAATCCTAGGACCAACCTCAAGGACCCGAACATGTTCTGGGACTTCCTTTCTCTAACTCCGGAATCCATACACCAGGTGACCATTCTCTTCTCCGACAGAGGCACCCCCATGAATTTCAGGCACATGAACGGATACAGCAGCCATACCTTCATGTGGTACAATGAAAAGGGAGAATACGTATGGGTCAAATATCATTTCAAGACGGCCCAGGAGATAAAGAATCTAACACGACAGGAAGCAGCCGAACTGGTGGGAAGTGACCCCGACCATGCAACCCGGGACCTATTCGAGAACATCGAGAAGGGCGCCTACCCCGCATGGAACGTGGAAGTACAGATAATGACACCTGAGGAAGCGGAGAACTATCGCTTCGACCCCTTCGATATCACTAAGGTATGGCCCCATGATGATTATCCTCCTATACCACTGGGGCGAATGGTTTTGGATCGTAATCCGACCAATTACTTTGCAGAGGTGGAACAGGCAGCATTTTCACCTGCCAATTTCGTTCCCGGTGTAGGCCCATCTCCCGACAGATTGCTGCAGGGACGTCTGTTCAGCTATCACGACACCCACAGGCATCGTCTGGGTGCAAATTATCAATTACTACCCATCAACGCCCCCAAATCAAAGGTTGATAACTATCAGAGAGACGGTCCCATGCGACCGGACGATGGTGGTGGTGGCGGACCCAACTACTGGCCCAACAGCTTCCATGGTCCTGACCCGGATCTGGACTATGCACTACCGGACGTAGACATCCGCGGTATGGCGGCAAGACACGAATATGAACTTGGAGATATCGACTTCGTTCAGCCCGCCGCCCTCTTCAACAAGGTGATGGACGACAGTGACAGAGAGCATCTCATAGGTAATATCGTAGCACATCTAGGCGGCTCGCATGAAAAACTGCAGCTAAGACAGACTGCGCTTTTCTACAAAGTCGATCCGGAATACGGCGTTGGAGTAACCACCGGCCTGGGTCTCCCCCTGGACGAGGTCAAGAGACTTGCGGAGATGTCTCAGGAAGAGCGTGTAAAGGCAACCCTACTTTGAAAGATTGTCCATCCTTCACTCCATCCTCTTGCAAACGAATAACCGGGTCTTTGAATCATCTGTAAAGTTAGTGGGCTGAAGATTACCGTATTTGTGTTCTACCTAACTTTTTTCCCACCTACCGGCATATAATATGCATCGTATCTTCAGGGAGGTTCTTCAATCCCTTTGAAAGGAATTCCGGGTAAAGTACGATATCGTCCAGCTCATCCTCGGTAAACCATTTGAATATAAGCTTGATCTCCTTTCCAAGGTATCCATAGGTATCCTCCGCACCGTGAAATGATACTTCCGCATCCATCACACCGAAGCTATCGGGTATCTCGACAAGGTAATATAGGCACAATTCATGAAATCTATTACTGTCGTGATCGAAGAAATTTTCCACCACCCAAAGCAATCTCTTTACCTGCACATTAACGCAAATTTCCTCCTTCATCTCCCTTTTCAAGGCCGCCATGGAATCCTCCATCATCATAACGTGACCTCCAGGCAGGGACCAAAAATCATCTATCTCCGCTCGGTGGATGAGTACGTGCTCACCGTTGATGACTACTGCGGAGACCCTGTACTTGAAATACTCGTTACCTTCTCGTTTTGATGTGGTGTACATGTGTTTATATCAGGATATGTGGTTATAATATGTTCGGCATGTGACTATGTATAATGGGTAAATTACAGAAAGGTTTATCAATTTATTATGGTATTGTTTCCGAACATGAACGACTCTTTCTCTAAACATGTGTACGGCGGCCAGATGGTAGCGGTTTTCAAACCTATCGGGAAGAAACACGGTGTCGATGGGTTGAGCATGGTATTCGACAGGATGAAATCCAAAGGATATTATGGACCCGATACACCGGACGAATTCAAATTGAGGGATAAATATCCCTTCAGTTATTACCTGTATCTACTTGAGGGTTACCATGAGATCTACGATGAAAGTAACTTTGAGCGAGTTCTGAAGGAGTCCGCCAGAACCGTGGGCATCATCGGTTTTTTTGCCAAATGGCTTACTAAACCCGACCTGGCCGTTGCAAAGGCGGGGGAATACTGGCCCCAATTTTTCGATTTCGGTAGACTTGAAGGGGTTATCACTGGGGACAATAAGGCCTTGGTTAAAGGTTACGACGTATCCGACTCTCCTCTTTTCTGTCGATCTATAACCTATTATTTCGAGGGAGTGTTCCAAACCTGGAATGTGAATTTTATAACAGTGGAACATACCTTATGCGCGTGTGAAGGTCATGATCACTGTGAGTGGAAATTGGAATGGGGATGAGGGTAAAATTCGGGTTAGAAAAGAAATATAAACTAGCAGCACTTATAGACAAATATCGATAAGTAGTAAGCATAAAACACATCAGCGGTGGTCAATAATAAAGTACGTAGACGAGTTTAAGGAGGCGGTAGCTAGAGGGTATCTCGAAGGTAGAAAAGTATCGGAGATGGCCGAAGAATACCATCTGTCTCCGGTTACTGTTTACAAATGGTTAGAAGAGAAGGACATACCGAGAAATCATCATCATTCTGATGAGTTCAAAGAGAAGGTGGTGGAGGAATATAAGGTAGTTAAAAATGCCATACCTCTCGCTAAAAAACATGGTATAAACAAAAAAACGATATATCGTTGGCTGGAGGAAAGAGGCATGCCGAGGTGTAAACAGGGCTATCCAGACTCCTTAAAACAGATGGTGGTCAAGGATTATAGAGAAGGTAGAGACGCCCCCTCTATCGCTGAAACATACAACATCTCTATAAGTTCAGTTTACAATTGGGTAAGAAAAAGTGGTTTCTACAAACGCGTGCCCAAATACTCGGATGAACTTAAAGAAAAGGTTTTATCTAAATATTCTGAAGGGATGGATGTTGTAAGTATCGCTGAAAGATATGGTATCTCCGAATGTTCGGTTTACCTTTGGGCGAAAGAGAGAAATATTTATAGATCCAGACTCAGATCGAAACACTCGGATGCTTTCAAAGACAAAGTGGTCCGGGATTATATCGGAGGGAATAATGGTGGCAGTGTCGCTAAAAAATATAATATTAGCGAAAGGTCAGTTTACCTTTGGCTAGAGGAAAGAGGCATCCCCAGGCGTAGACAGGGTTACTCTGATGATTTTAAGGAAAAAGTGTTGCATGAGTATCTCGAAACAGGAAACGTTTCGTCGGTGGCTGAAAAGTACAATATAAGCATGGTCACAGTGTATAGATGGGTTAAGGAAAGAGATAGGCGAAGTTAAACAATCGATATTGATCTTATTTTTCGTGTTCGGCATATTATCCTCTTTGATATCGAAACTTTTATATCTTAAAACATGCTCTTTCGTTTTATGTTCGCATTGGGGGCTCTACTATGTATCGGTATCCTCATACTGGTGGTAATCATACTGATAATAGCTTTCTTTCTCAAGCTACTTATAGCTTTCTTACCCGCTACCTTATTGGCGATATTGGTGTATCTTTTCACAGGTAATTTATTCTTGACCATCGTGGCCTTCGTAGTGGTTGCACTTATACTGTCCATAGTGGACAGGAAAAGGTGACGTGATGTTAGATAAATTTCTTGCAGTATGCGGTAGTCTCTTCATCGTTGGAGGCATGATAGCTCAAACTGGCAGTGCAATATTGTTACCCGGCACATATATGATAGGCATAGGTCTAATTTTACTGATAATAGCGGTAATAATTTTTACTAGAAAGGAGGAAAGCTTTTCTCTTTACAAGGAGGGGATACCACGCATATCTTTAATGGGTAATTGTTGCAGCCACGACACAACAATTCAAGATTACAATAAGATAGACGAACATAACAGAAGTTACCGCAATAGGCATCTCAACCTATACCGTCGGGAAAGATAGAAATATTTTGCACTATATTCTTACAACATCTATAAGTTAAGTGTTTACAAGGGATATAAAAGGCATACAAACGAGTCAGTATATGTAAATGGTTTTTGCACTTTTAAAAATAAAAATTAAGTTTTCAATAAAATCACGAGAACTTGATTAGGGTGAGTGGGGGAAGAGTATTCTCAACATATTTTCACCAAAATCCTTATATCTATTATGATTATGAACGCCTGCCGTCATACAATATACTCAAAGGAGGTTTCCATTGGCAACAGAAGAACTGCAAAAGGTAAAGAAGGCCGAACAAGCCGCCGTCAACAGGATAGAGGTGGCCGAAAAGAGTGCGGAGAAGATGCTCGAACGGGTAACGGAAAAAGCTCGGCAAAAGAAGGAAGACGATATTTTCTCCGTTAAAAAGAACCTTGAACATGAGAAGGAATTTGCAGAGGGCAAGGCGAGGGAGGAGGCCAAGGGGATAAGGGAAGAGGGCGAGGAAGAGGTCAGACGGCTGAAAAATACTGCGGAGAGGAACGTTGACAAAGCGGTCAGACATGTGATAGAGCGGGTAACGGAGGTATGAATATTTTCTTCCCCAAACGGATGAAGGATCTCACCGTGATCGTACATGGCGACTACACCGACCGGGTTATTGATGCCATACATGAATACGGAAAGATACAGGTTTCCTCCGTTGAAAGGGATACGGATATCAACGAACACATAAAGCCCGGGTCGATACCGGAACAGGCCAGGACACTGACGGAATACGAGATGAAGATGTCAGAGGTTCTCGACATATTACAGAAGTTACCCGGTGAAGAAGAAGGTCTCATGGACATGTTGAAACCGGAGATCATCTCCAGAGTAAAGAGGGAAGATAAGGGAACCGACGAGCTGCTGGCAGAGGTCGACGAACTTCTGGAAGGTAGTGTGGCGAAGATCCATGATATGGACCAAAGGGTCAACGAGATAGAAAGCGAACTTATCGAGTTAAGTACATTGAAAAGGGAGCTGGAGTTTCTCGGGGATATCGACCTAGACCTTTCACAGGTAGGTGAGTCGGATTACACTGTAGTACGTGTAGGCAGTATCGGCGACCCTCTAAAACTGAAAAAGGCATTTTCCGGACTGGATAATACCTTTCTGCGTGTCGAGCCGAGGGGTGACGAAGATGAAAACCTGTTCGTCGCCGGAGCGTACATAAGGGACAAGGCCGCCTTCGAGGGCGCTTTAAGGGAAGGGGATGCGAGAACGCTGGATCTGCGAGCCATGACCGGTACGCCCGTCAAAGCAGCGAGAAAGCTCGGACTTGATATAAAGGAGTTGGAAGGTGAAAGGGATACGCTGATGGACGAACTCGCAAAGGCTCGAAACGAATGGGTGGGTAGGTATAATGTGCTCCTCGAGGAGCTTGAGATACTGAAAGAAAAGGTTGAGGTTTACCAGTCATTCGGTATGACCGAGCATACTGCCGTTATAAAGGCATGGTGCCCCGACGACGAGGTGGAGAGGATAGTGGAATTAACCGATAAGGCATCCGGGGGCTGCTCGGTGGTTACGGCGGAAGATCCTGAAGACCCGGACCAGGTACCGGTATCCCTTAAGAATCCCTTCTTCATACGTCCCTTTGAACTTTTAACCAATATGTTCGCACCGCCAAGGTACAACGAAATCGACCCCACCATGATACTTGCACCTGCATTCGTCATATTTTTCGGTTTGATGCTCAGTGACTCCGTTTACGGGGTGGTGATCATCCTGGCTGCCCTGACAATGGTATGGGGCCCGGGCAGGGTGGACAAGGGGACCAAGGATTTCGGGTACATACTTCTCGCAGCCGGTATATCGACCATAATATTCGGTATCGTCCAGGGTGGTTACATGGGGCCCGAAAGCGCCGATTACCTAAACCTTCCCGGGTATCTGGGGCTGTCCAGTCCTGCGGTAATCAACACCCTCGAGGGCGACGGCCCTCTTCAATTACTTATCATATCCTTGATCATCGGATTAGCTTACATAAACATAGGCATGGTACTTTCATTTGTACAGCATATACAGAGGTGGGATCTTCGAGCTGTATTACTTGAAAATATTTCATGGTGGCTGCTTCAGCCCGGAGGTTTTATACTCGTGGGCGGTGAAATGTTCGGCTGGTTCGATTTTTCTCCCGGTGTGGTGGTACTCGCATGGCTCATGACCGGTGTCGGTCTCATACTACTGCTGATACGTGCCCGGGGACTCTCTTTCTTCGAGCTTACGGGATTCATAGGTGATTTTCTATCATTCGCCAGGATACTTGCACTCGCCCTGGCCACAGCGGGTATCGCACTCACCGTTAACGTGCTTACCAATCTGGTGGGAAGCGGCGGTGGTGATACCGGTTACATGCTGGCACTGCCGGTTTTGATCGGGGGGGCGTCCTTGATGGCAGCGGGCGCTATCAAGATGCGCAAACGGTTCCTGGCACCCGGAATCTTCCTTGCCCTTGCCGGCGGACTTGGTATGGTCAGTGCAATGTACATGTTCTACATGTTCGCCCTGGTGGTCTTGCTGGGCGGACATCTCGTCAATCTGGTACTACAGGCCCTGGGCTCTTTTGTTCATGCCTTGAGGTTACAGTACGTCGAATTCTTCGGATATTTCTACGAAGGAGGCGGAACCACGTTCAAACCCTTTAAACCCAAAAGAAAATATACCGAACTTATATCGAAACAGGAAGTGATGGAATGAAAAGAAAAAACGTAACCCTGCTCCTGATTGCCTTGGTGATGACGGTCGGCTTTTTGACATTATCCCTGGCGGAGGCACAGAACGTTCAACCGCAGATACTAGTTAACGGGCGTGACCCGGGAGAAGAATTTACGGAATATATAGAGTTTAAGGAGGAAGGCGTTGTACTGCAATTCGAGATATGGACCGAAGATATAGGGGAAGCGGATGTGGTATGGTACATAGACGGTAGTAATGTATCCGATGCATCGCGATTCTACCATACGTTCAGCGAGCCGGGTGAGTACATCGTATCCGTGAACATAGATGGTGACGAAGTGGATACCGTTACACTGATAGTTGAGAATGATAACCGAGGTATGTTCCTGGCTACACTCGGGGCCGGCCTGGCGGTTGGTATAGCCGGCATGGGCGCCGGTATAGGTATAGGCATCGCAGGTGCGGCGGGTGCCGGAGCCATAGCGGAAAAACCCGAAAAGTTCGGTAAGTCACTCGTTTTTACCGCACTGCCTCAAACCCAGGCGATCTACGGATTGCTGATAGCCATTCTACTGTTCCTATTCACGGGTATAATCGGCGGAGAGCCGGTCTCACTTTCAGTGGGTCTGGTCGCCGTGGGTATCGGCCTGTCGGTCGGCATAGCCGGTCTGTCTGCAGTGGGCCAGGGGATAGCGGCGGCCGGAGGTATCGCCACCTACAGTGAAAGGGAAGACCTCTTTGGTAAGGGTGTCGTGTTCTCTGTACTGCCGGAGACCCAGGCGATCTACGGGCTTTTGATCGGTATATTACTGCTCCTGTTCACCGGCATGCTCGCCGGTGCACCGAAGGACATGCTTGCTGGTACGACGGGCTATGCCATCGGCCTGGTAGCCATCGGCGCCGGCCTGTCTGTCGGTATAGCCGGCCTGTCCGCCATCGGCCAGGGGATAGCCGCAGGCAGCGGGATCGCCACCGTGGCGGAGGACGAAAAGATATTCGGCCGTGCAATGGTTTTTTCAGTACTACCGGAGACCCAGGCGATCTACGGGCTACTGGTAGCCATTCTGCTTATAGTTTTCAGCAACATGCTCGGGGATACAACCACCGTTACCCTCGGCATGGGTGTAGCGGCCATCGGTGCCGGACTTGCCATAGGTATAGCCGGTGTTTCAGGTATCGGCCAGGGGATAACCGCAGGTTCCGCCATCGCAGCGGTATCGCGGCGTGAGGAGACCTTCGGTAAAGGTATGGTATTCAGCGTGATGTCGGAGATATCAGCCATCTTCGGTCTACTGATAGCCATATTCATAATTCTGTTCCTGGGATTCATGTGAGGTCTAGCTATGTCGGTTGAAAATATAATCAGGACGATCAATGCCGATGTGGAAGTAAAGATAAGGGAAATCGGCCGCCGCAAGAGGGAGATCGCGAAAAAAGAGATCGATAATATCCGGACGGAAAAGGAACGGCGTATCGAAGAGATGAGAAGGCGGGAGGAACGGGAGATCAAGGTGATGACCAACCGTATCATTTCCCAGGCGAGGTTGAAGAAGAGAAAGGAAGTGCTGGCGGTAAGGGAAGGTATAATGGAAGATGTATTCCAGAAAGCGGCGGAGAAGATGAAGACCATGGATACCGAAGAACATGGATCGTACCTGCGGCATGCCGTAGGTAATATATCTTCCGTACTTGACGGAGAGGTAACCATTCGCTGCAACCGGGAGAGTGAAAGTATTGTACGGGAGCTTGCGAGAAAAATAGATCCCAGCTTGAAGGTAAAGGCGGACCTCGAAAGTATCGGTGGTATCCTCGGTGTCTCCCGGGACGGTACCTCCATCGATCTGACCCTTGAGGCCAATCTTGAACGTAACAGGAAGAGATTGAGGAAAGAGATATGCGATATTCTGTTCACGGAGGAAGGCTAATTGCTGGTTGAGATGATAGAGCAGTTGGGAATGATCAACCTTGTTCTTTTGATAGTGGCAGTAGCTCTACTCGTTGTAGTAGTACTGTTCATGAGTTATTTCAGAACCATCCTATCCATCACCCACTTTGCCTACCCCAACGCTAAGCTCCGTGCCAGGGGAGTTCGCTTCATACATGAAAGGGATATAGAAGGCCTGATCGAGTGCGGCAGCGTCAACGAGTTATTTTCAAAGGTCGATAAGGCGGGAACCGAAATTCCCAAGGGACTCAAGGACGATGTGGACCAGTTCGAAGTGGTCATCGAGAAGGCCATGGTGGACGACATCACGGATGCGAGACATTCCGCCCCGGAAGAGATAAAACCCTTTGTAGATGCATGGTTACTTCGATATGACGTGAGGATGCTGAAAAGGGCTATAAAAGGGTCTATCAGAGGTCTCACCAGGGAGCAGATGAACGGTACCGTCTTTCCGGTGAGGGTGGTCGACGATGACCTCATAGAGGAGATAATTAATTCCAGGGATTTTCAGGAAATATTAAATGTTATAAAGGGCACTCCCTTCGCCGAGGTGTTCATCGGAAGGGAGACCGAGGAGGATTTCTTCATAATAGACATGAAGCTGGACAGGTACGCATTCAGGAAGATGAGGTCCACCATGCTACGTGCGGAGACCGAGGACCAGTCCGCCATCAAATTGTTCGTGGGTAAGTACACCGATATAATGAACCTGAAGATGTTGATACGGGGTATCCACGAGGGTGTGGACAGTGATGAGCTGGGGGAGGCGATGCTACCTGCCGGTCGGGAGCTGCCGGAATGGAAGCTCGAGAAGATGAGGGAGGCCCGTGATATCGATGAGGCACTGGTGGAACTGGAAGGTACCTCCTATTCGGGGTTGAGGAAGACGGGTGCGGAGAAGAACGATCTGTATGCAAAGGAGAGGTACCTCGATACAATGCTTCTCGATATAACATCCAATATGATGACACAGTACGTGTTGAGCGTCGGTCCCATAATCAGGTTCCTTATGGGTAAGGAGTTCGAGGTGCGGAACCTAAAGGCGGTTGCCAGGGGTATCGCCGAAGGGTTGAAATCCGTGGATATAAAAGAGATGATGATAGTCAAGGGGGTAGAATGAAGGTAGCCGTCGTGGGTGATGAACACATGGCCCTAGGTTTCGAACTTGCAGGTGTGGACGAAAGTTATACGCCCGAAACGGACATGGAGGCCGTCAAGATACTCGACAGACTAATCGAATCGTCCGATATAGCAGTGATCTTACTCTCCGAAAGGATAGCCCAGAACGTTAGGGGCGAATTGGAGAGGATCACACAGAACAAGGGGCTTTATCCCGTTATCGTGGAGATGCCCGGTAAGGACGGCCCTGTAAAGGATAAGAAGGACATATTAAAGGAAAAGATCCGTAGGGCTGTCGGAATAGATATTACATTACAGGAGAAGAGTTAACATGGTCGGAGAAGTGGAAGAGCAGATAAAACAGATAAAACCCGCTGGTAGCGAAGAAAAAGGCAGGATCATAAAGATAACCGGACCCGTGGTACAGGCGGATAATCTCAGGGGCGCCGAGATGTACGAAGTTGTCGAGGTGGGGGATGAAAAACTCATAGGTGAGATAATCGAGCTCCACGAGGACATAGCCACAATACAGGTATACGAGGAAACAGGGGGTATGTCCCCCGGTGAGCCCGTGTGGAGAACTGGTAAACCGCTATCAGTGGAGCTGGGCCCCGGGTTGATACAGAATATCTACGACGGTATCCAGCGACCCCTGGAGTTGATCAAGGAGGAAACAGGCGACTTCATCAAGCGAGGAGTCGATGTACCTCCTCTCTCGGAGGATAAAAAATGGGATTTCGAACCACTGATCCAAGAGGGTGCAGAGGTAGATACGGGGGATTTTATCGGAAAGGTTCAGGAGAGTACCGTGGTGGAGCATCGTATAATGGTGCCCCCCGGGGTAAAGGGAACCGTGAAGGAGATAGTATCACAGGGCGAGTACACCATCAAGGATAAGATAGCTGTTATCTCGACGGAAAAGGGAGAAAGGGAACTGACCATGAGGCAGTACTGGCCTGTACGTATCATGCGTCCCATAGTCAAAAAGCAGGCCCCCAGGGACCTTTTGATGACCGGTCAGAGGGTTCTGGATACCTTCTTCCCCCTCACCAAAGGGGGAACCGCAGCGATTCCAGGGGGGTTCGGGACTGGTAAATGTGTTGTAGGTGAAACATCTGTTCTCCTTGCAGACGGTACAAAGATGCAGATAAAGGAAATATACGGCAAGTACAAAGATGACGGAAAGGTATGCCTTGATGAACACGAAGATCTGATAGAACTTGATGACCCCATTGATATATTGTCCATGAGCGATGGAGATATAGTAAAGAAGAAAGCTACCTGTATCTACAAGGGTAAAACGGACAGCACGGTTGTGATACACACCAAATCTGGTCGTGAAGTGGAGTTAACTCCCATCCACAAACTCTTCGTCTTAACTCCTGAGATGGTAATTATAGAGAAGCCTGCAGGGGAGATACGGGAAGGTGATACCCTTCTGGTGCCTAAAAATGACCGCTTACAGGATGTTATAAATAAGGATAACATGTATATTGGAGAGTTACAACTTCAAAAGAATGACCCTGAGAACCACTTAGGCCATTTCATGCCTGATCCTGTGGATTCTATCGAGGTAAACAGGGAAGTAAAAACGGTATATGACCTGACGGTGCCGGAGACACATAACTTCGTCGGAGGAAACGCGCCGATGATACTACACAATACCGTGATTCAGCACCAACTGGCCAAGTGGAGCGATGCAGATATTGTCGTATATGTGGGCTGTGGAGAGCGTGGCAACGAGATGACAGACGTTCTGACGGCCTTTCCCAAGCTGGAGGACCCCCGGACGGGAGAACCTCTCATGCGCCGTACGGTTTTGATCGCCAATACAAGTAACATGCCCGTGGCCGCAAGGGAGGCGTCCGTATATTCGGGTATTACCATCGCGGAGTACTATCGTGATATGGGCTACAACGTAGCTCTCATGGCGGACTCCACCTCGCGATGGGCGGAGGCCCTGCGTGAGATATCGGGCAGGCTGGAGGAGATGCCGGGTGAAGAGGGCTATCCGGCGTACCTGGCCTCGTCACTAGCTGCCTTCTACGAGCGTGCGGGTATATGCAAGCTCATGGGTGAACGGGAAGGTTCCATATCCGTTATCGGCGCCGTCAGCCCGTCGGGTGGTGACTTCTCGGAACCCGTAACCCAAAACACACTGCGCATAGTACGTGTCTTCTGGGCACTGGATACCGAGTTGAAGAACAAGAGGCATTTTCCCTCGGTT
Source organism: Thermoplasmata archaeon (assembly GCA_019594305.1). Classification (GTDB taxonomy): domain Archaea; phylum Thermoplasmatota; class Thermoplasmata; order Halarchaeoplasmatales; family Halarchaeoplasmataceae; genus Haladaptatiplasma. Next base: position 545 of record JAFDTZ010000039.1, on the reverse strand, counting down.
AACTGGCTGCGCTCTTACTCTTTGTACCTTGACGATGTTGCACCCTGGTGGGCTGATAACGTAAACGAAAAATGGCACGAATTGAGGCGTAAGACGATGCGGCTTCTTGAGAAGGAGAGCGGGCTTCAGGAGATAGTTCAACTGGTGGGTCCCGATGCACTGCCGCCTTCGGACAGGTTCGCCCTCCAGGCCGCCCGTATAATACGAGAGGATTTTTTGCAGCAGAACGCCTTCCACGATATCGATACATACTGCGACCCAAAGAAACAATTCCGAATGCTGGAAGTGATGATGTCATACCACGATAAGGGCATGGAAATGCTGGATAGAAAATCATGTACGGTGGAAGAGCTGGAGCAGATGGAAGTGGTGGAAAAACTCAGCAGGATGTCCAAGGTACCTTCGGAACAATGGGAAGAGAGATTTGCGGATATCGAGATGAACATGAACAAGGAATTCACGTCTTTTGAGGAGGACTGAAGATGGCTGAAGAAGTGAAGAAACAGATGGAGTACAGGAATGTGACTGAGGTTTCGGGCCCTCTC
>JAFDTZ010000145.1 GCA_019594305.1 Thermoplasmata archaeon | reverse complement strand
GTCCATCAGATTTCCATCTTCGTGTTCAACGTAAACACTCAATTCCGGATCTGTACCCACACCCGTTGCACCGTCCACCGGTATTGGGTTCGTTGGTGGTAATGGACCCGGATCTGTAGATGCAGGTACAGCGTTGTACATCACAAGTGCATAATCCTGATTTGCAGTTCCATCATTGTTTGCATCTTCAGGCACGTTGAATCCATGAACTCTAACGGTATAGGTTCCAGTTTCCAGTTCACCAGATCGTACGAAAACGTTCTCTACAGTGTTTCTATCGTCCCAATTGTCTCCGTTGTTGTCAAATCCCAATACCGCACCTTGACCCTTAACCGACCAGCTTTCGACCAAGCCGTTGCCGTAGTAGCTATCACCAGTTGGGGGGATAACTTCTAGATTCAAGTCGTTCTTCAAAGAGGGGTTGTCACCGCCTGCGGCATATCGATCCATCCAAGATAGACTTATCCTAAGTGGTTCGGAAGCATCATCGTATTCTATTTCAAATTCATCAATATTTCCTGTTGTAAGGAGTGATTCATGGTCATATAAGATCGTATTGGCAGGAGGGCTGACTATCATCGGTAAGTTTACCATTCCCCAACCTTCATCCTGGTTTGGTATGTGTGGACTATTGATACCGCCATTGTCATTTGGCGAATTGTATGCCGTGTTCACCATTAGTGATTTTACCATGGCAGGACTCGGTTTTGTTAAATATGTACTCTCATACCAATCAACCACAACGGTCGCAGCTCCTGATACTGCCGGAGCGGCCATAGATGTTCCAGACATGTATTGGTATCCACCGTTGGGTGCAGTAGAATATATCTGTTCTCCTGGAGCAGTAACATCCGGTTTGACACGGTTGTCATCCGTCCATCCTCTAGAACTGAATCCGGCTATATCGTCAGGGCTGCCATCGGGATAATTTCTTGTTGCACCGACTGTGATAACATTCTTTGCGTTACCAGGACTGCTGATAGAATTGTATCCGCCTCGATTTCCAGGTCCGTCGTTTCCCGCAGCGATAACCAAAACCATCGGTACTCCGTCTCCAGCATCTCTCGCAACCTGATCGAATTGACTATCTCGATCATCATAAGCGCCACCGGTGCTTGCACCCCATGAATTAGAATGCACATAAGCCCCACTACGGCTTCTAGCTTCACTCACGATAAGTGTCAGATCTTCTGGTCCAATCCAACCGCCGCCGTCGTCAAATATCTTTACCGCAAACAAATCCGTTTCTGGTGCGGATCCCTGGCCAGCGTAATAATCATTGTATACTGTTTGTCCGGTTCCGTGGTATGTATCACCAGCTACTGAACCTGTACAGTGTGTACCGTGGCCATGACCATCTTGCCAACCTCCTCCGTCAAAGGAATATCCTCCAAGAACTCTTCCGGTGAAGTCTAGATGTCCTGCGTTGGGTGTTGTTCCGTCTCCTAAACCAGTATCGGCTACTGCGGTAACGATTCCAGCTCCATCATATCCTATTTGATTTGCATAGGAACCATAGTTACCATATGCACGATACGCGGTGTCCGGATTGTTATCGTCGTCGAAGACCCATAAACCACCACCGATAGTCTGTGTTGCCATCTCATCATAAAGCTGTGGTTCAATGTACTGCGAGATGTAATACACATCGTTCATATTGGCGAGTTCGATTAAACTGTTTTCGTTTTGTATCTCAACGATAGCTCTGTCTCCGTTATAGAACACTAAATCTATCATTCCTGGATCTATACCATTTGCAATTTTGAATCCCGGTTGATATACACCGACCCAGTTAACGAAGAACAGATCCTCCACTTCTTCAGCGATCTCAGGTGTCATCCACACTTCATAGGCATAGTTTGGCTGATAGTTTATTATATCTACACCGGCTTCTTCCAAACTAACCCTCCATTCAGGATTCACTGGTCCGATCATATGAACTATGTAAAGCCCCTCTTCACCCGGTGCATAACCATCAGCGGTCAACTCCGCCGGGAAGTCCGGCATTCCTTCGGTCAAATCGAATAGATGTCCTTTTATAGATAAAACATTTCTATCCGGCATTCGGTCAACTGACAAACCCAGATTTTCCATCCTATTTACCGCAGAAGTATCGGCTTCAACAAGTGCGTACCGACCGTATCTGTCGATTATGTTCGCTTCTACATTCCTTATGATTAACGTGTCGCTCAGACCATTGATTCTTATCAGCACGATATCCGTCTCTCCATCACTGTAAGAGAGTGCGGGCATGGCTGAAAAGATCGATATCACTAGTATCACTATACAAAATAACGCGCCTATTCCTATTTTTTTTCTCCTCATGTTTTCCAACCTCATATAAAAGGCATAGAACCGTAATTTTCCAATACCTTATATTCGTTGTATTTAACTTGATTATTTATATAAGGTTACAAAACCATATATAAACATATCGGTACAATATCCGTATTTTAGGAGGGATCTTGGATATAACTTCCCGTTAACCACAACATATAAATACCCCGACCTTTCCTATTTAAAGTGAAATCAGTTGGAATCCTTAAGGTATTGTTAGATTCAGATTGATAGTTTCAAGGAAATCACCCAATCACGCTAATCGATATCAAACCCATGCGCAAGTCGAGTAAAACGCACAGAGGTTATAAAGGGAAATAACCAACTGTTTTCATAATATAACAAGAGGTGTCATAAAATGGATATCGACCCAAGTACGACGAAATACTTGATAAAAACGAAGCTTAAAGCTAACGGTGTAGTTGAAAAACCAGATGTGGTGGGAGCGATCTTCGGACAGACCGAGGGTTTATTAGGAGATGAACTTGACCTCAGAGATCTACAGAAAAGCGGTCGAATGGGCCGTATAGAAGTAGAAGTTAGTTCTTCCAAAGGAAGGTCTAATGGAACTGTGATCATACCTTCAAGCTTAGATCTAGTGGAAACATCGATCCTTGCCGCAGCATTGGAAACGATCGATCGAGTAGGACCCTGCCGTGCAGAGATAACAGTAGATGAGATCAGAGATGTTAGGGAATCTAAGAGAAAACACATCGTTGAAAGAGCCAAAGAATTGCTTTCCGGGGTTCTCCAAGAGGGCGGCGTACCCATGAGCAATCTGTCTGAATCTGTAAGGGCAGAAGTTCAAATGGAAGAGATCACCGATTTTGGTTCTGGTAAATTACCTGCCGGACCCAACGTTAAAGGATCGGACTCGATCATAATAGTTGAAGGTAGATCCGACGTTCTCAACTTACTAAAGTACGGCATCAAAAACGCCATCGCAGTTGAAGGTACGGACATACCGGAAGGCATAAAGAATCTTTCCAGAGAACGTGTGACTACTGTTTTCGTAGACGGAGATAGAGGTGGTTCTCTCATACTAAAAGAGCTTTTAGAAACCGCAGAAATAGACTATGTAGCAAAAGCACCGAGCAACACCGAAGTCGAAGAGATGACTCAGAAACAGATAATGAAATCGCTTAGGAGCAAAATACCTTTCGACCAGTATGTCGAAATGTATGACATAGACATAGGTAAACTACCCGGTCATAAACAAAAAGAGCAGCATAAGCCACGAGAAGAAAAGAAGGAACCTAAACCGGCGACTCCAGCCCCAAAAACATCGAAATACTCAGACATTTTGCAGGGCATCAAGGGCAAGAAAAAAGCTGTTATCCTAGATAACAACGATAAGGAATTAACACAGGTAAAAACTAGAGAACTCACTGACACTCTAAGTGACGGTAAACACAAGGCCGATAAAGTGATATTCGACGGAATAATAACTCAGCGGTTAGTAGACGTAGCCGTCGATGCGGGAGTAAAAAAACTGATCGCACGAAAAGTAAGCAACATACCGAAACTCCCAACTTCTATCGAGCTGCTCTCGTGGGATGACATCAAGTAAAAACCCCTTTCTTATTTTTTTCTTTTTTCATGAGAATTTTTTTATACCTAGTCTTTAACTCCCAGTATGTTCACTATGACTAAGTATGTGTATTCATTCAAAGAAGGCAGCAAAGACATGAAGAAATTACTAGGCGGAAAGGGTGCCAATCTAGCACAGATGACATCCATCGGCCTGGAAGTTCCCCCTGGTTTTACGGTTACCACGGAAGCGTGCTTGAAGTACCTCGAAGAGGAAAGTATGCCATCCGAGATAGACGGCCAGATGCGTGAAAAGATGGATGACTTGGAGGAACAAACGAGTAAAAAATTCGGCGATCCGAAAAATCCACTTCTCGTATCTGTTCGTTCCGGTGCGGCGTTTTCCATGCCCGGTATGATGGACACCATCTTAAATCTAGGTCTTAACCAGGACACACTTCAAGGTCTCATAAAACTTACAGACGAGCGCTTCGCATACGATAGTTATAGACGCTTCATCAACATGTTCGGAGACGTTGTTCGTGGAATCCCCCACGAAAAATTCGAAGAAAAGATGGACGAGGTAAAGAAAATTAAAGGTGTCGAAAAGGATGTAGAACTTGACGTAGAGGGGATGAAGGAAGTATGCAAAAAATACATGGAACTGGTGGAGGATATACCATCGGATCCATGGCAGCAGCTCATGGAAGCGACCAAAGCCGTTTTTGCTTCGTGGAACAAT
>JAFDTZ010000144.1 GCA_019594305.1 Thermoplasmata archaeon | reverse complement strand
TCTATATCGCTTCTGTGAACGAATAAATCGTCATCACCTTCGTCAGGCTGAATAAATCCGAAATTTTTCATCGTATCGAAAAACTTAACTTTTCCTTTCATTTTTAGTTCACCTCCATTTTTATCATATTGCACCTGTACTTACCCCTTCAGGTATAAATAGTTATGGTGTACCGAGGAGGCGGAGCAGGAAACAGTCAATATAGGTTGAAGAGATTATGCCAGAGGTTTTGACAAGAGAGAGTTTTGTCTATTTTACGCAATTTTCCACCTAAACCATCTTTTGTCATGGAGATTCGGGCCGAGCACGGGGAAAGGGTGTGCCCATGTGCCCAAAAACTTTTTTGATTCAACGGAGGGAGTCAAACCTTTTTCTACTCTCGTAGGGTTTGATGAAACAACGGTAATCTTCTTCCGGCATATGCCCGAAGCCGCTGCGGGAAACCATGCGGCTATCCAGTTTGTCGCAGATGAACTCGTCACACCGGTGACCAAACGAGATGCTAGCTCCGGTATGCTGTTCACTCTGTTGAAATCGATATAGACGGTATTCCGTTCTTCTAATCTATCGAATGCTTCCAGTATAAGACTGGATTTGCCATATCTTCGGGACGAAAAAATGGTTATGTTCTGACCGCCTTCGACACTCTCCAACAGATTTTCCATCTCATCTTCACGGTCTATGAATCTGTCACCGGATGCCAGCAGACGGTATTCAAAGGAATTTTCAATCATCTTGCACACATTTATACATAAATGTATAATACAAACTTGTATAGTAGTTTGCTGAGGTCATCAAATTATCATGGGTGCAGTCGGGGAATATGTTTACCGTAATTAACGTGTTTGTCGAGGATAAGATCATCGTGGAATGTTCAAGACTGTTTCCTCAATAACCTGACCGGAAGCACTTCGATTTTTCGTCTTATGTGTGCGATGTAGATCTATTTCGATGTAAACGGAATATCAGAGGATAAACAAAAAGTTATTAATAGGGACGTCTACCTTGGTATACGAATGACTGAAAAAGTGCTGAGTACCAAGGTTAGCCGTGAAGAAGTAGAAATAATCAAAAATATTGCTGATGAAAGAGGAAAAACACTCTCTGCTTTATTAAGAGAACTCATCGATGAAGAAATTAAAGGCAAAATTCCAGACTGGACAGCACCGTGTTTCGGTACCGATCCCAGAGACGACGAACCGAAGAGCGACTCATCGATAGATGAAGTATTGTATGGTAGATGAAATGACGTCCAAACCATCTATCTTCATAGATACGGGTGCATGGGTCGCATTGAATGAAAAACGAGATAAACACCACAAAGAAGCGGTGTCTTTCATAAAAAGCATCAGGAAAGGCGATCTAGCTTTCGGACATATACATACCTCCGATTTCATCATCCAGGAAATCTACACCTACTTACTCTATAACTACAGTTACGAAGCAGCTGTAGACATAGTAAACAGGATACGTGATTCAAATATCATCATACACCCTTTCGATCTGAGATTCAAAGAGGTGTGGAACAGGATTGAAGGAAGCGGATTATCCTTCGTAGACTGGACATCTGTTTTTTACATGGAAAAATACGGCATCTCACATATCTTTACTTTCGACAGCGATTTTACAAGATTCGGTATTCGTATTCACCCTTGATAATACCATCCAACAACAGTGCTGAGCACACATTTATTCATACTTTCTTTAACACAGTAACTTTCGAGATAGTCTTCAGTGAGCTATCTGAAAGTGTTATCGTTAATGAAACACCACCGGACGACGATTACGGTGACGACGAGTCCACAGGAATGGGTATTTGATGTGGGTGCTACCGCTCTTTGCTGTCGTGACGATAGCGTTACTACTGTTCATGATGAAAGGTAAGAAGGGCTCGGTGGTGGAGGAAGAGGCCTCCGATGATACAACATAGGATGATGCGTTGGATGAAGACGTATAATCGTCTGTCCGCAAAATCGTAGGGTTATATACGCATGTATGGGGGAAATACATGTATATATAGCACATACACACAAATCGGACTACGGCTATGCTATTGGTATTACAGTGAATAAAATGAACAAAAAAATATTCATGGGCGGGTTCGTCGTGATGCTGGTACTAAGCGGACTGCTGGTAGCAGTCGGCGGTGAGGCGATGTCTAGTTGTGAAGTTTCAGCGAAAACAGATGAAAAGCTGATGCAAACATCCATATCGGATTGGCATGATCTGCACAACATTCGCAACGACCTTGAAGGATACTACGTGCTGAGCAACGACCTTACCCCCGATACTGCGGGATATTTGGATTACAACGACTCTGCAACGGCTGGCTGGTTGCCGGTTGGAGCAGGGATTTGGGGTGAAATTGACTTTTACTATTTCACAGGTAGCTTTGACGGTCGGGGTATAAGATAAAGGGGTTATACATCAACCGTCCATACACAGACTACATCGGTCTGTTCGGATATATTGGCGAAGGCGGAGAAGTTCGCAACGTTGGTTTGGTTGATGCAGACGTGAGAGGTAGCGACGGGGTAGGCGGGCTAGTAGGATGGAACAGAGGCACGGTGTCATACTCTTATGCAACGGGAAACGTGAGCGGTGACAGTTACGTAGGCGGACTCGTTGGATGGAACGACTACGGCACGGTGTTGAATTCGTATGCAACGGGAAACGTGAGCGGCAACGGGTATGTAGGCGGGTTCGTGGGATACAACAGTTGCACGGTGGAGAACTCATTCTGGGATATAGAAACATCCGGTATAACTGTAAGCGATGGCGGCGTAGGCAAGACCACGGCTGATATGATGGACATCACCACGTTCTCCAACGTGGGCTGGGACATCGTCGGGGTGGAGGATGCGGATACTCGCAACACCGACTACATTTGGAACATCGTGGATACCGAAACGTATCCGTTCTTGAGTCGGCAAAAAGAGGATGACGATTCCTGGTTTTCATTAGATATCAATCAATTACTATACGAATACTGGTGGATGATACTTCTCATGTTAATCATTGTCCCTAATGCTCTTGCCGTAATTTCTAAACGTGGTAAGAAGAAACCTCCCATTCAACAACCTACTGAAGATGAGTTGATAGAAAACAATAGTGAACCACCGGATTATGATGCGTGGTAACATCGTTAATTGGCAGTTCTTTCAAAGAAATTCATAGGCAGACTCGCAGGGGTAAATACACACGTGCAGGGGAAATCATGTATATATAATACAGCTTCATTTTCGAAACATTTTTTTTATCCATCGGTTTTTACTCTAACTTAAAGTAATGTGATCCTAGATATGAGTACTCACCTTTATGTTAACAGCACTTAACGTGTATTTTACAATCAAATTAACTGTACCTAACGTGTACTTAGAATATGCGTGCGATTAGATCAACCCTGCTTTCGCGTGAAACATTCAAGATCATTTCCTTGATAACCAGAGCCGAACCGGAAGCATCTCGACTTTTTTAGAGCCTATATTTACCGTACCTTTTTCATCTTCCATAAGTATCAAACCCTTTTCGATGCCGTGTTTTTCCATGGGATCGTTTAATCCGTCTATATCCCTTTCCTTGTTATCTTCCAAAGACCATGTCACCTGGATCGCTTCCGTCAACCTATCCTTTTTTTAAACTAAAAAATCACTACCCTTCATTCTTTTTGATCATACCGTGACCGTCCTTACCGTCTACCTTAACGAGCAGAGGCGATGAAAGACGTAGGTGCCTCACGTACCGTCCCTTGTTCTCAGCGGGCATATCATCCATCCAAGTCCAATCCACAAAATCCTCCTTCGAATTGTGAGCGATCGTAAGGTAAGGGATCCCAAGAGATGTAATGTTGTGAAAGAAATGAGAGCCCTGTGAAGGGTCCACCCGTATATCCATGATCGGGGTTTCCACTATGGCCCTTACTCCGGCCATGTGACCCCAATTGACCGGAATACCAAGCCAGTTATCGTTGCTGCCCCATCGACCCGGACCGATGAGTAGATAAGGCCTCCCGTTCACCTTTTCGTTCATTTCACCGATCTCTTTGGCGATGTTAACGGTTCGGCTCCGATCAAAGGTTTTTGGGCATACATAGACGATGTCATATATATCGTTAAATTTACCGTTACCAAGGGCCCTGGAGGAGTAAATAAGGCACCCCTTTCGCTCGTTATCCTCGATAACAACTTGATCGTGCTCTCTCATGGAGAGAAATGGTCTTATCTGTAGTATGTAAAACACCAGGTTACCATCTTCATCGATGCTGTTAGCGAATTCGATCTCCACCGGACCCCCCATACCCTTCTCGCCTATTTCAAGTAACTTCATCAGTATTTCCGTTAAGGGATACTGTTTGTGCTTGAGGATCGGAGCGAAGGTTATTAATTTTGTTCCATCGTAATTTGGTCCATCCCGTATTATATCTTCGCCGTTGATGTAAACGCTTGCCAGATGATCCAGTGTTCCATCCTTCTCTGCTTGAGATACGTCCTGGTATAATAAGTTGGCTTCCTCCCCATCCCTCCACAAGTCCAATTCCGTTCGGGACATGTCCAGGGAATAGAATTTTCTCTGGGAATTATCGAATATGTCCGAAGGTGAAGAGAAACCCGGTATGGAATTGGGACG
>JAFDTZ010000044.1 GCA_019594305.1 Thermoplasmata archaeon | reverse complement strand
TACTTCCCGTGTTCCTTGTTATACTGCCAGTTATGAATGGTTTAGGAGGTAATCTGGGGGCAATACTCGGGGCTAGAATTTCTTCGGGATTCCATTCAGGTTATATCAAGCCTGAATTTTTCGATAATGATATGACTGAAAACATGTTTCTCACACTTTTAATGGGAGGAGTTACATTCACTGCACTGGCTTTAGGTGTTGCAGCTTCAACCACATTGATAGATTTGAACGTTTACGCAATTAATTTAGTCATCATAATTCTTGGAGCGGGTGTGATAATCACGGTTTCCACATTGATACTGACGGTACTCGTCTCGATTTGGTCTTACAAAAAAAGATTGGATCCGGACAATATAGTTATACCCGTAATAACCACACTCGCCGATTTCATCAGTATACTGGCCCTGTTCCTTATGGTTTGGGTGGTGATATTATGAAAAGAAAAAGAAGCATTGAAAAAGAGATAGAAGAAGAACATGAGGAGATAAAATATGAAGACACCTCCGTTAGAGAACTGTTGACCATGATGAAGGATTATTCGGAGTTGATCACAGATCTTGCCTATGCGGCAATCGTCTTCGAAAATACGGACTTAGCGGATGAAGTGGGCCATATTGAGTCTGAGATGGATAAGATGATGTATCTTATCAGACTGAAGAGCATGCTATCCGCCAGAACCCTTGAAGATGCCGAGCGCCTTAGCGGACTTCTTCAAGTAGCTTCTGCAGCAGAGAAGATATCCGATGCTGCCGAGGACATGGTAGGGATATTGAACATGGATGTTGATGTTCGATCCATATTGCCTCATATTCTCAAAGAAGCTGACGAGAAGATACATACCTTAAAGATACTTAATGATTCGGACATAGCTGGACGGCTGATTGGCGAACTGAGGATAGAATCCTTCACGGGCGTACGTATAGTAGCCATAAGGAGACGAAATCGATGGATATACGGTCCCAACGGACACAGCGAACTCGCATCCGGTGATATTATTATCGTTTGCGGGGTTGACGCCGGTTTCGAGGAGTTAAAGGAAGTAGCACATGGGCGGCTAAGCTGGAATGAGGTGATATCATGAAGGAAACCGAGAAAAAATTACTTGAAATGAAGAACACATCCGAACTCATGCTAGACCTTGCCTATTCGGCACTATTGTATTATAATCATGACATTGCTGAGGAAGTAGTCGAGCTTGAGGATCGAATAGATTACTTGTACGAGGATATACAGAAAGCTTCCCTTAACAAATTCAAAGAAACCGGTAATTTCGATAGGGCACTCATATTTATGAAGGTCGCGGACGCAATTGAAAGGATAGCTGATGCTGCACTTGATATAGCCGATGTCGTCCTAAGAGATATAGAGATACATCCGGTTCTAAGGCAGAGTCTTAAGGAATCTGACACAATAATGCTGAAAAAACCGGTACACAAGGGGTCTTTACTCGATGGAAAATCACTTGGCCAGGTAAATCTCGCCAGTGAGACCGGGATGTGGGTAGTTGCGATTAAAAGAGGAAACGAATGGATATATGGACCGGACGAGAATACAGTATTAATGGGGGGCGATATTATATTTACAAGAGGGCCTGAGGACAGCATAGATACCATGAACAAATGGACTTCCCCTTAATGACCAACACATATAAATAGCATCTTGCACTTACTTTATCTGCAAGGCTAGCTACCTATTCGCTTCGTGTTGGTTCTGCAAAGGTATTAGTCTTTTCGCAATTATAAATTAGGTGAAACCTATGGTCAAGACCGCAGTGGAAAAAACCAAGGAGAAGAAGGAACGAAGTACGTTATCAAGAATATCAAATGTATTTACCGCACCTATGGGTTTTTCTAAATCTCCTCGGCGAGTGAAACTTCCGAAAGAAGAGGTGGATAACAAAGAAAAGGTTGAAGTCGGTGAAGAGGGCTGGATATCACCTTACACGAGGCTTCCAACCTTGGAAGGGGAACATTTGAAGGTCGAAGAGGTTTATCCAATACTACCTCCTTTTAGCTACGCAAGGATTATTTATGATGAAGAGAGGAAAGAAAACATATATGAATCAGTCGAGCCAACCTTAACAGAAAAGGAAGAAAATTGGTTGACCCTTTTAAAGGATACACTGGACAGAACCCTCTCCTATGACTGGGAGAGTATGGAGAAAAAAGATAAAGAGGAATTTTTGGAGGAGAGCGTTGAAAGTTTCATAAATAGTAGAAATATGAAGATAGAGAAAAAATCAATGAAACGGTTGATCTATTATATCCGCAGGGACTATGTTAGATACGGACCCATAGATGTGTTGATGAGCGATGACCGCGTAGAGGATATTTCTTGTGATGGTGTGGACATACCTCTTTTCATATATCATTCTAAATACGAATCCATAAGGACCGCCGTCAAATTCGAAAAAGAAAAGGTGTTGAATTCTTTCATAATCCAATTAGGTCAAAGATGCGGAAAACAGGTTTCCGTTTCCAATCCTATCCTCGATGGGACCACAAGAGAAGGTCATAGGGTTCAAGCTACTTATGCCAAAGAAGTATCTTCCAGAGGATCTTCCATCACTATAAGAAGGTTTAAAAAGGAACCCTTTAACCCCGTTAAGTTGATCCAGTTTAACACCTCTTCAGCTGAGATGGTTGCATACATGTGGTTGATGGTAGAACACGGCATGTCAATGGTAGTTGCCGGAGGAACAGCATGCGGTAAAACGGCCACCCTTAACGCGGCCACTCTTTTCATCCCACCGGGTCAAAAGATAGTTTCACTAGAGGACACCAGAGAGATCAATCTACCCCATGAGAATTGGATACCGAGTACCACTAGAACGGGACGTACAGCAAAAAAATCCGCCGAAGGTAGGTCTCCCGGAGAGGTAAATATGTACGATCTGGTGAAAAATGCCCTAAGGCAAAGACCCGATTACATAATCGTGGGTGAAGTCAGGGGTAAAGAGGCAAACACCATGTTTCAAGCCATGGCTACCGGTCACACAACCTATAGTACGATGCACGCCGATTCGGTAGAGTCAATGGTGCACAGGCTGGAAAATCCACCTATTAACTGTCCCCGTGTGCTGCTCACTGCCCTTAACTTCGTGATTATCCAGACCTTTGCGAGGGTCAAGGACGAAGAGGTAAGGAGAATACAGGAGATCACGGAGCTAGTGGGTTTCGAACCCGAAAGTGACGAACTGATAACGAATCAGGTATTTGAATGGGATCGTAGAAGCGATGGTTTCATATACAAGGGACACAGTTTTAACTTTGACACTATTATGGAGATGAAGAACCTTACTCAGGAAGAGATGAACCAAGAATTTAGTGATCGTGTCGAGGTAATAGACTATCTTGTAGGTAAAAACGAAACCGATTATCGGTCTATATCTAAGGTTGTTACCTCTTACTATAAAGAACCCGAAGAGACCTTGGCCCGTATAAGAGGTGAAATCTGATGGTAGAGATCGATGATACCTTCGAAAAACTTACCTTTAAAAAGGATAAATTTTTAGCCACTAAACGTGCAAAACCAAGCGACCGAATAGAGACCTACGGACCTCACATCGTCAGACTTCCAAAGGAGGCGGTCCCGGAATATTTGAAGTTGACCCCTTATCAGCAATTTTGTTGGAGAACTATGGGGCCTATTGTGAAGAGCAAGGAAGTCAGTGATGAAGAACTGGAAAATGCTCTCCTTCAGGCGCACATGAAGATAAGAGCGGAAGAGTACATCGCATACGTTTGGATGTCAACTGTTATCGCGACGATTGTAGGTATCGTAGCAGGTATCTTTATCGGGCCTGTCTTGAGGATGTTCTTTAATTTAGGTATTTTCATGTACTTTATAGGATTAATGATAGCGGTATTCTTACCCGTTATGGTTTATTTCTTCCTTAAATCAGGTCCGGGAATGACCGCAAAGGCACGGGGTAAAAAGATAGATAAAAAGCTTCCGGACGCTATGAGTTTTATCGCTGCTATGTCTTCGGCGGATGTAAACATAGATCTTATCTTCAAAGAATTATCGAAACAACCGATATACGGCGAGGTTAGGGAGGAAGCTGAATGGATAACCAGAGATACAGAGTTATTGGGAATAGATATATTAACAGCGATGCAGAGGGCCGCCGATAGGACTCCATCTGAGAGCTTTAGAGACTTCATACAGGGTGTGATCACAACATCGAGTTCGGGTGGTGAGTTGAAACCCTACTTCACATCAAAATTAAAAGGATACCAAGATTCACGTAAGCTTATCGTTCAGCAAAAGATGGAAACCTTGGGTATGATGGCAGAATCCTTTGTAACAGTTGTTGTAGCTTTTCCATTGTTTTTAATAGTGATCATGGCTATCATGGCCCTCATGGGCGGTATGGGCGGTGGCGATCCGATACCCATGCTTTACGGTATCATCGGTATAATGATACCCGGTGCACAAGTAGGCTTTATAGTAGTAATATGGATGATTAATCAGGATTAGTGATATAAATGGTAGAACAAGAAAGGACCCCATTCCAGAAAATGATGCGCCTCGGACGTGCTCGAGAGATACTAATAGTTTCATGTGTGATAGGTTCTGTGTTTATCTTTATAATGATCTTGGATGCATTAAACGCAGCACCTATACCACTCGACCCTATTGATTGGGCTATGATGGCCGCAATGGGTTTTCTGGGACCGTTTGGTTTTTATGTGAGCCGGAAACAGAGTGAAATCGAGAAAATCGAACGAAAACTTCCCTATTTTCTCAGAGATGTGGCAGAAGCCGGGCGTTTTGGTATGACCCTTGCCGACGCTATAGTGGTATCCGCTTCCGGTCGGTATGGTAAATTGACACCGGAGATACAAAAAATGGCCGCACAAATCGATTGGGGTATTCCGGCTTCCCAAGCTCTTCGAAACTTTGCAGATAGAATAGATACACCCCTGGTAAACAGAGTAGTTGCCATAATAATTAAGGCCAACGATGCCGGTGGTAACGTGGCGGACGTCCTAACCCTTGTATCTCAAGATACGAAGGAGGTTCATCTTTCAGAAGACGAACAAAAGATAGCCATGACCTCTTATCTGGCAGTAATTTATATCTCATTCGCAGTCTTTATCGTGGTCATAATAATCCTTAACACTCAGTTCCTCGCTCAGATGGCGGAAGCAGGAGCCCATCTCGAAGGAGGCGAGGGTATGGAAACAGTCGGTGGCGCAGGCGGGGCTGAAATCAGAACCGAGAATATACCTGTTATAAGGTACATATTCACTTTGGCAGTCTTCGCCCACGCACTAGGCGACGGTATAGTTGCCGGCGTACTCCAGACCGGGAAGATAGCTAGCGGTATGCAGCACAGTTTTGTACTTACCCTTATGGGCTTCGTAGCCTTACGGATCCTCTTTGGAGGTATTTCAATAATGGGATAGATGATAAATATGGCGGCAATCAGCGATAAAATAAAAAACAAATTAGGTTCCTTGAACGCTCGAAAAAAACCGAAGAAAGTATTTATGCCCGCAGGAATATCTCAGGATGGATATCAAGAGGAGATCACGAAGATACCGAAGATATCCGAAGAGGGTGTTAAAGAGATTGAGATCAACCCCGTAAATGAGCCATATACCTATGTAAGGATAAGATACGATAACCGATCAAATGAATATATTTACGAGGTAATCGAACCCGATCTCGATGAAGATGAAGAAGCACTTCTTCATACAGTAAAAGAACGGCTTATTGAGGATGTAGAGCTAGTAAATCTGAAAGAAGAGGAAGATAGGGTTAAATACCTTGAAAAACATATCCACAGGATTTTAAGGGAAATGGACATCACTCTGAGACCTGTTTTCGAGAAGAGAATTTTATACTACATAAGGCGTGATTTCCTAGGCTATGGACCTATAGACGTGATCATGAATGATGTAGACCCCGAGGATATCTCATGCGACGGAGTTGGCATTCCACTCTATGTGTTTCACCGTAAGTATGGTTCTATGAAATCAAATGTACAGTTCGATGACGCTGCCGAATTAGATAATTTCGTGGTTTGGATAGCCCAGAGAAGTGGTAAACATATATCCGTCGCAGACCCCATGCTCGATGCGACCATGCCCGACGGCTCAAGATTACAACAGACCCTGGGCACCCACGTCACCCAACGGGGGTCATCTTTTACAATTCGTCGTTTTGAGGAAGAACCTTACACGCCTATCAATCTGATACATTTCAAAACATTCAATCCCGAGATGATGGCCTATGCATGGATCGCCATGGAGACCGGCCAATCAATGCTCATATGCGGGGGCACGGCATCCGGTAAGACAACTACGCTGAATGCTATACTTTTGTTCATACCCCCACAGATGAAGATCGTCAGTATAGAAGATACCCGTGAGTTAAACCTACCTCACGATAATTGGGTACCCTTGCTAACTAGAAGCGGTTTTGGAGAGATGGATGATAGCGGTATAAAAGCCGGAGAGATAGATATGTTCGAGCTTTTACAAGCTGCTTTACGTCAAAGACCACAGTACCTGATGGTGGGAGAGGTAAGAGGGCCTGAGGCCTATGTTGTTTTCCAAGCTATGGCAACAGGTAAGGCTGCTTACACTACGTTCCATGCGGACGATGTTCAGACCCTGGTCAACAGGATGGAGAACGAACCGATAAACCTTCCGAGAGCATTGGTAGCCGCACTTGACATCGTACTACTTCAAGGGAAAGTAAAGGTAGGTACTAAGATGACCCGTAGAATCAAGGCGGTTACTGAGGTCGTCGGGGTCGAACCGGATTCAAATGAATTGATAACCAATAATGCATACACGTGGAATCCCGCCGATGATACTTTCAATTACAGCGGCCACAGTTATGTGTATAGTAAAGTAGCACAATCTAAGAACTGGACATCTAGGGAGATGGAACGAGAGGTGAAAAGACGAAAGATGGTTCTAGAGTACATGAATCTCAAAGGTATCACCAACTACAAAGATTTCACTCGTATAACCGCTTCCTATTACAGGGATAAGCAAGCCATGATGGATATGGTTAGAGAGGAACTAGAAGCGTGAGGTTGTTAACATGAAGGATAGAAATGTTAGGAATAAATGCCTCGTAAAAAGAAGAAAATTGAATAAAGCGGATCAGGACGGTGTTGCTGCAACAGTGGGCACGATCATGGCATTACTGGTATTCCTGAGCCTACTGTCTTTAATCACTCAACAGTACGTTCCCGTTTGGATGGAGGACAAGGAAGCCTATCATATGGACGAAGCGATGATGCAGTTTTCCCACATGAAAGGAAGTATAGATAATCTTATTATGAACGATATCACCTATTATCCATTGTACTCATACGTGAGATTGGGATCAGAGGGGGTACCCATGTTCGCTAGTAAGACTCCTGGTATCTTTCGTATGAGGCAGGACGTCGAGGGCATGGTATTGAGTTTCAATGAAACGGTCGACGGCGAAACAACGGTGAGAAGATTCCATTCAACAGGAAGTGTATCATTGGAGGCGTTGAATCGATATTTCGAGCAACAAATGATAATCTACGAACACGGCGCTATCCTATTGGAACAGAGGGATCGTTCTGTAGTCAGAGCGCCGGCACCGATAGGAATCGAAAAACACGGTGCCGACTATAGTATTCGCCTTACCATGGTCGATATTATCGGTACTGAGGAAAACATAGGCGGTACTGGTTCCGTAGGTGTGACAACAGAATTATGGAGTTCGAGTAGAAGAACGGTTAGAGGAGATATCGGAAACGTAAGTATCACTTTATCTACAAGACATCCTGATGCGTGGGTAAGATGGTTAGAAAATGAAACGGATGCGGAAAATATCGATTTAATCGATCCAGCTGATGGGTCTTCTCTATATAAGATAGTCATCAATTTGGGCGACGATGTTGGTGAGATTCGTTACACCCATGCCAAAGTCAACATGAGAATATCTACTTGAACAGACGTAAACATAATCAGATAGAAATCTCTTGCTCTTGAGAATGTAATATTAGTTCAACTTCACTCGTACTATTGTTTAGTTCAAAGAGGCAAAGGAATATATGAGGTATAGTGACGGGCAAATCTATTTTATTACGCTTTTTTGCCCACATTTCGTGATCAAAAGCACAGCTGCACACGAATTACATAAAGGTTCTTTTTTCATGTTTATGTTCCACCGGTATTTTTCATCTCATAGGAAATTTGAACAATCTAGAATGAGATAAAAGGGCACCACAAACCAAAGATTTTCTTTATTTTTTTAGATTTTTTCAAGCGGCTAATTTGACAGATAATTCCGAGCGATGTCAGAGACACATCTAAAAGGAATGATTCGAAGAAATTCACGGATGGAATTTGACAGTTTGGGCCATTTTGAAAAATTTTACTGTGATTTTTAGGGAAACATTAACATAAAAGAGAGAAAAACAGGTACTGATTTGTGTGAAATGCTCATGCTTTTCACAAACTGTCAAATAGATTTTTCTGACTTCTTGGTGTTAATGTCAAACTTAGGCAAAGCGGGTTTATTCCTCTACCTTAAGGACGGTTCTGGACAAAGTACACCGTGTTAAATACTATTAACCATAAAGGTAGGAAAGAGGAAAGGATGGCTTGCTTAAAGCTATCCTGATTTGTTCCTTATTCCTTCTTTACTTTTTTAACTTTCTTTGTTACCTTTTTCGGTCTCTTCTTCACTTTCTTGACTGCACCTTGAGTGGGTGGTACTGAAAAGTCCGACTCATCTTCCAGATCTAATAAATCGTCGTCTAGGTCTAAGTCATCTAGGTCTTCGTCAGCTGTTTTTCGTCTTCTACCTGGTTCTTTTCTCTTTACTGGTTGGTCCACTTCTATAAGACTTGAACCGCACTTCTGACATATGGCTTCATCCACCGGATTGATCGAACCACATTCTTTACACTCGATGCCGCCTCTACGACGTCTTTCTTCTTCCTGTTCTAACCACTCATCGAAGGTCATGTATCCCGGTTGGGTTCTCCACCAATTCATGAACTCCTCTTCGGTGAATTTTCTACCTAGTGCTTTCCTCGCTTTTGCGCGGTGTTTATCAACGTACTTTTTGTACTGTCTTTCCATGGTCTCTTTATATTCCTCTATTGCCTTTCCTGTGGTTATGAACTCCGCTCCGCAGGTGGGACAGTCGAATGAATCTACAGGTATCCATTCACCGCATTCACTGCACTTTACAGTATCCATCTCGAACACAGTACCGCACTTGGGACATTCTTGGGAATCAGCCGGAATGGTTGCGCCGCATGCGCCGCACTCGACCCATTCTCCTTCTCCTTTATACTTGAGGTATAGTATAACGCCTCCAACGCTTCCTACCGCTGCAACTACTACTATTAGCAGAATCCACCATGGTATGCCGGAAACTTCCTCACCTATTACATCGAATGATCCCATGCGATAATAATCACCATTCGGATGGTCTGGAATTATCCATATTGTAAACTCGCCTGACCTTTCGGGTGTTATAAGTGTTCCGCCGAAGTGGCCTTCTGCATCCGTGGTTGACACTGTGCTGGTTACTGTTTCGTTGTTCTCATCTCTGAGGTATATATGAACATCTATATCTCTCATTGGTTTGCCGTCTATTCTCTCTAGTACACCTTCTATCCATACATTATCACCCATATCTTGGTCTGCGTAGGGCATCGATAGGGCGGTGAAGCGCATCTGCATATCTTCAACCGTGATAGTGCGGGAAATAGATATTGAATGTGATGGGTTCTCTACAGAAGAGTTTAACCAGATGGTTATTGTTTCCTCTCCTCTAACGTCAATTTCCAATAAACCTGTTATGTTGATAACCTCGTCAAGTGGCATGTCTACGACGGAACGTGTGATTACACCACCGGAATAAATGATCTCTATGCTTGCGTTAGTTATATCCGTTCCTCCGTTGTTTACCGCCCTCATGGTTATGTACAAATCATCTCGTTCAGTGACTGTATTATTCTCTATCGGATTGCCATCTACTTCTATACCTATCTCCGTGTCAAGGAATTGTAGGTTCGGTGGTGCCCTGACATTTATAGTAGTTGTAGCCTCATTATTGCCAATGTTTGCGTCGGAAAGAGGTTCTACATCCGGGTTTACCCATACCATAATGGTTCTCTCCTCTATCCTTAGATCAAAGTAGGTCATACTTGAGGTCCACATTACATTTGCAGTTACCTGGCGGTCCATCCGAATCGTATCTAGTGTATCCGTACCTATTAGCTCGTACTCGCCCTCATCTATTAATAGGTAGAACTCTACGCTCACATTGTGGGCATCCTGGTATCCTATGTTAGATACTACAGCGGATAGCCATACAGGTTCTCCTGCGGTTACGACTGAAAGATCGGTGGTTACATATTCATCGGTTATAGCTAGGTCCGGGAGCCTCAAATCTTCGTAGGTGAGGGTCGTTGATACCTCATGTTGATTTGATGGATATGAGGGTAATGATATTTGCAAGTTATCTACGACAAATGTCTGCCCTTTCTCCGTATAGGTGGCACTTATATCGTAATTACCGACGAAGTTATTCACAGTCGGTGTTAGTATATCTGTTCGAGCATGTAATAACAAGTATCCATCTTCGTTCGTCAGGCCGGAATCCGTATAACCATCGATTAGACCCACTATATTTATCACACTACCACCTATGGGTATATTTCCATAGCTTACAGTAGTCACTCTCCACCAACGATATACCTCTATCTCAGACGCACCTGTCATCTGTATGGATGGAGTTTCAACAGCTGTTAAACTTCCTGTGGTATCGTGAAAGTTATCGAGGTTTCCCGTGAATGTTGTGTTCACCCCGATTATAATGCTCGGACGTACGAAAATGTCGTTTGAAGTAAATCTGGAGCCGTATGTACTGAATTCGTTACCTTCTATGGTCAGGTTACCTTCTACATCACTGTCTCGTACTGTGATCGCAGAATCGTCGGAGGTATATATCTCCATCATATCATAAACAATGCTTGCATCTGTAATGTGTAACTCTCCTTGATCGCGTAGAACTATAGATGAGTAATATCCTGAATGTAAGAGTGCTCTGTTTATCTCAAGCCTTCCATGGTTCATTATTATCATACCGAATTGGTGGTTTCTGTCCTGGGATATCTGGAAGTTCGCTTTTGTAGCTCCACCCTGGATTGAAAGTCTTCCGCTTTCCATGACCACTACGAAGCCTGATGATACGAATGTACCTCTTGTTACGGGTGTGTTTGCATTGTTGACTATAAGATCAAATTGGTAGTCCTCGCTGAAGATAGGTTGTTGAACGGTTGCTATGTTGTTACTTCGGTCCAATTCATGTTCCTCTTCGTAGGGGTCTACATGAACTGTTACCGCTCTATAACCTCTCACCGTGGGTGTCCAGGATATAGTTATATTTATATCCTCTTGTGAGGCTATGGTAATGGGTACATCTTCAATAATATCTTCACCGTCAAAGAACCTTAAGATGGTTGAAACCTCTTCGCCTCCGTAATTCCAAACACGTGCAGTAATATCTAGCTCCTGACCCACTTGTGGAAGTACTTCAGAGAAGCTTATATCATCGGGAGATACCGAAAGATCCGCTGGGTTCATTACTTCTACTGTCCGATTATCCCAGTTGTTAGAGGTATCCTCCTCGTTTTCTTCTCCCATCGGGTAATTCACTCTGACTGTTATTGTTCTTGTTTCGTTCAATGGTGATTCGACGAGTTCCGCAGTCCAGGTAGTTTGAATTAACGGGCTTGTCTGTCCGCTGGCGAGTCCTGGTACGTTTAGAGTATCGATTATCATCTCGTTATCAGTACCATGGTCAACGTAGAAAGTCAACGATGTTGGTTGAGACTGCCACAAACCGATATTTTCGACCATAGTTCCAATAGTTAAGTCTTCACCGGCGTATATTTCGGTATCACTGATTTCGAAGTTCACAGGTATAAGGTCGGGGTACTCGACAACATAGATAAATCTCTCTGCTACATTGTTTTCGTAATCTCGTTCTATCGGATCTTGATCTGGGTTCACATGTATTCTTATGGGGAATCCTTCTCCACCAAAGGGATGTAAATATGATGTCCAGAATGTACTGGTTGTGGTGCTATCACCGTCAGGTACAGATACTATCTCTTGGTCGATGAGTTCGAAATCGTCCACTTCGTAATTATAAATATAGAAATTAACAGGTACGTTATCCGCTGCAAGATCTCCGATGTTGTGAATTTCTACAAATATCTCTACATTCGTGTTATTTCTTACAGTATCTACCTCTTCACCATCTACGACAAAAGATATATCGTCCTCAGTTATGGCAAGGTCCGGGAGAGGAATTAGTCCATCGTACATAATATTCATTTGGATGTTACTATCTGTATAGTTCAATAAGGGGAAGGGAGGTAGGCTTATGTCCCGTGGGAGAAATCCAAGGTCAGCGTCTGTTACATTTATGTAATAATCGCCTACGAAACGGCTGTTAGGCCAATCTATGGGATAATTTAACCTGTCACTGATCAGGAAGATCAAAGCAAGGCCTTGTGTGTTGGTGACATAATGGCCATCATCCGGATCAAAGGAGCCCATGCCGCTTCTATTTATGTAGTCCCATGCTTCGGGATTATTGTAAGGGTCTATGTTCGTCATAATGTGATCGTATAGGTCCGAGCTCACATCCTTGTATTTGATATTCAACTCCGCGGTTACCTCCGCATTCGCTAACGGTGCTCCGCTGTTGTCCATCGGTTTTACCGTAACCCATCTGTATATCCACGTTCGGTTATATGATGCTTTATCACCGATTATCGGCGGGTCACCGTCGGGCTGAGGAGTGTGTTCTGTTTCTGTTCCCATCGGATATAAACCGTAGGCCTTGAAATCGGAATTGAACAGTTTTATCACACGGTGTTCTGTGTTGTAATCCATCATGTAGGTCGTTTGGTCCGTCTGTACACCCGGATTAAGGCATGGTTGACTCCTTCGATAATCTATATCTATCTCACTGTTAATGACTATCAATTCTGAATTTTCAATGAGGATAGAGTTATCATAGGCTGATACGAGGTTTATCTTGTCCACAGATATGTTACTTGCTGTAGCTGAATTGGTTAAGGTCAATTCCATATCTTTGTAGAAAAGAGAACCATCTCTGTGGAATGAACTGAGATCAACTTCCCATATCCCCGCGTATGTGTATAGTTTTGAATCCATTGTATCAATAATGGACATCGCCTGCTTGTTGGTGACGCTGGAGTTGGAATATTCCACTATATCTCCACCATCATATCCTTCATCAGTTCTGTAGTATATCTCTATGTGCAGATTCTTCAGCCTATCTCTGGGATTAACATGGTCTATCGCTTGACTCAATGAAGGATCAGTAAACCATTCTATAATCTCCATCGTTTGACCTGGTTCTATCTCGTAAAAGTCGTTGTCATTATTGAAAAGGCTGTAAATTGATTGACCCACGGTGGTGTCGCCAGGGCCCATCTGTGAAGGTGCCCATTCCTCATACCTTATATCGTTGTTGATGTAATAATCGGATATCTTGGAATCCTCTATCAGGACATACGAATCGTTGACTGCCATCAACATGGGGCAATCGTTGTTGTCGTTAACTGGTAAAGTAGGTGGTATGTTTCCGGTAGGCATGCCTCTAAACTCGGAGTTTTTAAGGATCAGTTCGGAATTATCTATGTATACCCACCCCGGGAAAGTGAAGGCAGAATTTTCTCTTAACATGATAGTAGAGTCAGAAAGAGCAGTGATATTCGTCTTCAAAAAAGGTCTAAGTACGGATGCGTCGGTCAGTTGAGTCTCAATGGAACTGTTCCATAATATTAGTTGACCGCCATCATGGACAGTGATACGATGGGGGTTATATCCATCTATCATAAGTGTGAGTGTAGAGTTGTTAATTATCAAAGCACCGTTGTTCCTTATTATTATGTTATGATCTTCGGATCCCGATACGTTGATGTATTCTGTCACGCCATCTATAATCCAATCGTCTCCTGAAGCGATCTCGTCTTCAAAAGTTATTACGCGAGCGTTTTCACTGGTAGCTATTATTGGCGTAAACAAACCAAATACCAACATCATTACAGCCATCAGTCCAAGCATCCGTTGAAGGGAATTTCTTTTATCTGCCATAGTTATTCACCGTAATTTATTATCAGGATAGATGTTTCGACAGTATTAAATATTTCGCTTAAATTTGGCCTATATTTACATTTTCATTCAATAATCAAAAAGTAAAAAATACTTAATAGTTATACCTCTATAACCTTGATAAGATTGGGATGCGCAGAGAGATCCTTAAATTATTTGCAGAACACAATACAGTGTTATCACCCGGTGCGTGGGAATATTTGAGCCAATGTGAGGACCCAAGGAACATGGCGGAAGAGATGATATGTTCATGTGATAAACTTCCATTTCCTATAAGCGTAGAATGGCTCGAATCCTTTAATGTAGTAAAGGAAACAAAACCTGTAACCAACAATTCAAATCCTAGTGAATTTTCATCAGATGAGTTAATCACCGTACTACATGATATAACTGGAAATTCCACCTGTACCGGTGAGCTAAACGATTTTGTTACCTATTTTACGGATCGTTTCAGACGATTAAAGACCATCCTCTCTAAAAGAAGAGAAGCCAGCGGTTGCATGGATATAGTAAGGGTCAAAAGACGAGCGGGAAAAGCAAAGGTCATAGCTTTGATAGGTGATATAACGGAAATACGGGGTGGTTATAAGATACTAACTCTTGAGGATGAAAGTGGTAAGATCAAAGGGTTCATAAACCCGGATAGTCTTGCTTATACCAAAGATATTATTGAGGATGAGGTACTTATCGCTATCGGAGAAATCGGCCGCAAAAAAAGTGGTTATGAAGCCACCTTTTTTATCGATGACATTGTAAGACCAAGTGTACCTAAGATGAGAAATAACAGAATAAAAAAAGGATTTCAAGGCAAGATAGCTTTCACTGGAGATATTCATGTAGGAAGTACATCTTTTATGAAAGATAGTTGGGACCGATTTAATACATGGATTAATTCTGACGATAAAATGGCCCGTGAGATTAAGTATTTAGTCATTCCCGGGGACCTGATAGATGGAATAGGAATCTATCCAAATCAAAGAGATGACCTGGAGATACACGATATATATGAACAATATAGAGAGGTTGCGAGAATTTTAAAACAAATACCTAATCGGATAACCATAATATGCATACCCGGCAACCACGATATGGTACGTAATCCGGAGCCCCAACCATCTCTACCTGAAGAGATAACTAGCTTATTCCCACCAAACGTTAAGTTTTACGGTAACCCCTCATTTTTGAATCTGTGTGACCTAAAATTGCTTATGTACCACGGATCCAGCATCACTGACCTATCGGATATACTTCCTAATGTAACTCCAGACTCTCCTATCTCAGCCATGAGCGAGATGTTAGAACGAAGGCACTTGGTACCTGTTTATGGTAAGAATACGCCAATCGCCCCTGAAAAAGAAGATCACCTGGTCATAAACGAAATACCCGACATATTTGTGACGGGACATATACATCGCACCCAGGTGGATGAGTATCATGGAGTTATGCTCATAAATTCGTCAACATGGCAAGAACAAACAGATTACCAAAAGATGAGGGATATTAAACCGGACCCGGCAAAGGTAGTGATATTGGATTCATATTCTAGAAAAGTATCAATTAAGAGTTTTGTTTGAAGTTTGTTTTACTGACAAAAAAGTGAATGTCGGGGGCGGGGTTCTGTTCGGAATTACTCATAACTTCGTAATTCTAAACGCTCACCAATCAAAGATTTGTTCGCTGTTCGGAATTACTCATAACTTCGTAATTCTAAACGCTCACCAATCAAAGATTTGT
>JAFDTZ010000166.1 GCA_019594305.1 Thermoplasmata archaeon | reverse complement strand
TGTTATTCCCTGTAAGGCCATCCTCGCATATGAAAAGGTTTTTTTTTCCAGGCGGGTGCCATCTATTAATATTGCTTGAAATTTTTGCTGTACTGGACCTTATACGATAAAGAGTCGGAAGGTGCATAAGGTAAAAATACTTTCCCTTCGTCTTCTACAGTCCGTACGATAGTATAAACCGAGTATATTTTATTCACATCAAGATCAAAAATTAGGATTTGGTAAATGTTATACTTCCCATATGCAGACAAAAAAGAGTGAACTAGATACTTAAAAATCAAGAATTTTTAAAGAATAAAGGTAGTTTCACGTCCTCGAATTGAAGACGTGAGTTTATTTTTCTTTTATGGTCGTGAATACCTGGTTTCGCCCCTTTACCGAGACACGAACACCCGGCCACAGGGACATTCTATCAGATTCTATCATTTTTACCACCTTTGTGTTGAAAGCTAGGTCACTCGCTCAGAGCAACCTCATGCTCTCTTTGTTCGATTCCAGGCCTACGAGGGCCATGTTCATGGTCTTTCCGTTTTTCTTCCATTTTCCTATCATTTTACCACTTAGTACTAAGAATACGGTACTTGTATATATACTATCTTGAATATATAAGTGGATAACGTGAAAAACCTCTGAGATATCTTTAACTTTGAAGTTGAAGCGTAAGTAAAGTTCAAAATATGATCTTACCTAACTTTTGTAACCTTTCTTTCCTCTCTTGAAAATAACGGTTTCTTTGAGAATATATCTCACGGTACCTGTTCACTCTATCTTCGTCTAGAACTTGCTCAAAACGAGACCATATCCCATCTCGCATGTTAAGCTTGTCCAGATATAACTCGTAAACTCCGACAGCGTTTAAACTTTCCACAAGTTCTTCCAGCTGAATTATATCATCGTTCTCACCAGGTATCAGAGGTCCGATAAAGGCCCAGGTATTAACACCGGAATCGTTCATCTTCTTCAATGCACTCAAGCGTTCTTCTATTGTTGGTGTACCGGGTTCGAATCTATCTCTGAATTCATTATTCATGGAGGTAACTGTCATCCCCACATCCACATCCATCTCGGTAAATAGGTCTATATCTCTAGTCACAAGGTCGGATTTAGTCTGGATTATTACGTGTGCCTTTGCCTTCTTCAACTGCAGTAAACACATCCTGGTAAGCTGGTATAATTTTTCAACCTCTTGGTAAGGATCGGTTACGCTGCCTAACCTTACAGAGCCTTTGGTTTTAGTTTTGAGTTCTTTTGCCAGCACATTGGGTATGTTACGCTTTACATCCACGAAACTTCCCCATTCTCTACTCTCATTTATCACACAAGGAGCATAACAATATAAACAGCCATGTGAGCAGCCCCTGTAGGGGTTCAATGAATAATCCGATTCAAGACCTGACAAAGACAGTGCTTGACTACATGAAACTTCTTTGACCTGCAAATCTTTAAAATCACCAGGGTCTACCACATTCAATCCCATGCTTTCCCCACTCCGAAATCTTCTAGCCTTGTTTGATATATAGTGTCTTTCAATACCTCGCTATTCTTTATCCATATGTCCATCTTTATGTCCAATCTTGTAGATATATAGAATAGGGCATCTTTCAACGTGTCAAATCTCTTAGGTTCCTGACGTAGAGCGTTCCTGACATTCTCTCTGACATTCCAGACACCTACGGGCATTATGTAGCCCGGATGTGTTTCCCTGAGTATGACCGCTCCGGCCTGTCTTCTTTCATCCTTCAATTTTTCGCATACTGCCAACCTAGCTGCGTAGAAACACCCACCGATTTCAGCGTATTTTTTACGGCCTTGGTAGTGTTCGTGGCTGGAGATGATGACAATATCCTTTCCGAAAGGATTCCATGCAGTCTCCGGATACCATGCCTCTACAAGTTCGTATATCCATGTCCTTGGTAGCAGTAGCACCGCCCAACGATTGTCAAGTCCCCAAGTTTCATACAGTCGGTACTCATCTATAGGTGGGTATTTTTTAATTTCTTCCCTAAGGTTCTTACCGATCGTATCGTCCACCGCAGTTATACTCCATCTTGTGGGCACGAACTTTCTGTTTTCACCTATTCCGAAGGCTCCTACGCTGAATGCCCTCTGTATCTTTGTTACATATATGCCGTGTTCGTAAAGGCCCATTATTGCATCAACGGACTTAAGATCAGTATCGGAATATGCGCGGTCCATACGTCTGTCAATCTTCAAAGTGCCTAAATCAAGTTTTTTTAGCGGTGCGGAGGGGCCATAGGGTTGTATGGAATCGGAGAGAACGATCCTACCTGAAGGTTTCTTTGCAAAAAAAACTTCGACCTCCGCCGGCTCCCTTGACAAAGCCATGTCTCGTGTGTAATCCACCACCCGATCGTTCATGCCCGCATCGTCAACACCTACAGTATACTTACCCCTTATCAACTGAGTTCTAAAATCCACTATTTCATCTATACTTTTACCTAGCCACAGTTCCGGCAGGTCCATCTCACTGGTTTCTCCGTGAAAAGGGGGTACCAGAGGGCCTATATCCACCTTAGGATAGCCGTATCTACCAACGAAAACACCCGGTGGCGAGGAGCCGGATATATCAGTCCTGTCTGTCAGGGGCTGTGATTTCATCTGAGAATAGTATTTCACCAATACGGGGCATCGCTCCCTATTACAGAGGTTTTTAGTACCTCTACAAAGCGTGCATAGCCGGTCCCTTTTGACAAAAAGACTTTTGTTGGTTAGTTCCATTCCCATCTTGTATATACACCGATTTCGATGGATTTAATCTTTACTGAGAAACGAGTGCGTTTTCCTGAATCTTGAACAGTTCTTCTATACTCTTTACGGCCGCATTAAGCATCTCGTCCAACTGTTCGGGGGTGAATACACCGCCTTCACCGGTTGCCTGCAGCTCGATGAAATTACCACTGTCATCCATGACCACGTTCATATCTACATCAGCGGTACTGTCCTCTTCGTAACAAAGATCTGTTAGTACGATACCATCTTTTAGACCAACGCTAACTGCAGCTACGTTTTTGATGGACGGGTCCTCCTGGAGTTTATCGGCGTCCAAAAGTCTATTTATTGCAAGTTTTAGAGCTACCCAAGCACCGGTAACGGATGCTGTACGTGTACCTCCGTCGGCTTGGATAACATCGCAGTCTATCCATACCGTGCGTGGTCCGAGCTTTTCAAGGTCTATGGCCGCCCTGAGACTTCTACCGATCATACGCTGTATCTCCTTTGTACGCCCTCTAGCACCATGGGTCTCCCTGGGTATCCGGCTGTCACCGCTTCCCGGCAACATACCGTAGTTTGCAGTCAACCATCCCTGCTCATTTTTGTCATCTTCTGAAATCCATGGTGGTACACTTTCTTCAATAGTAGCAGTACATATTACTTTTGTACTTCCAAATGATATAAGCACTGAACCCAAAGGGTTTTTCAGATAATCGGGAGTTATCTTGACCTCTCTCAATTCCTTATCAGTTCTGTTCTCTCTTGACATATAAACACCTTTTACCGAATGCTACATGTAGATATATATTTTGGTGTGGTATCTTATGTATTTTCATATATTCGTGAGT
>JAFDTZ010000015.1 GCA_019594305.1 Thermoplasmata archaeon | reverse complement strand
GACGATGTGGCGAGTTCGGGAAGGGATGTTGCAAGAGCGATGATAGAAAGTCCGATGACACCTTCGGAAAGCCCGAAGTGACCCATGTAAAAGATGGCACTGGATATCATGAACTCCGCGCCTATGATCACGCACACGATCCCGAAAATTACCTTCATCGCGTGAAGTTTTTCATTACCATCTTTAACTATTCCCGATTCCAGTACCTCATTCCTCTCTTGGGATCTACCGGTCTCCCTTATCATGTATATGGTAAAAAGTACGAGTAAAACTAACAGTATCGCACCCTGCCATCGTTGTATTACACCCCTCAGAGAAAATAAGATCATGAGGAGCATGGCGCCCAGCATTATTGGGATCTCCTTTCGGATAACACTACTTTTTACCTTTATCGGTCGTATCATGGCGCTCACACCCAAAGCGAGTAGCGTATTGGCGATTATAGAGCCTATGATATTACCCACCGCCATCTCGGAGTGACCCTTTAGGGTAGCGTTTATACTGGATGCCATCTCCGGAAGGGTAGTACCGAAGGATATGAGGGTCATGCCTATTATCAATGCCGGTACTCCGAATCTTATGGCCAGGGACGCTCCCCCGGATACTAGGAAGTCTGCGCCTTTGACCAGAATGATCACTCCGACAGCGAACAGGAGCGACCATAGTAACACTGAGATCATTATCCCACCTAAATGAAGGTAAGTATATAACTATTCTAGGTAAAAATTTCGTGGTTAAAGAGCAACCTGAGGATATCCCCGTTTCCATTACAAAACTATCTTACGAGGTTTTCAACGAGAGTATCCTGTCGTCCACCCGTCTTACGAGTGTGAAAGAGTATGGGGTGAAATTTCTATTCCAAAAAGCGCTTCCCAAGGGGTTAATGGACTCGAAATCCACCCCGCAAAGTGTGTAGCCATTATCCTTTAGCCAACACTCCACCGTCTCCAGCAGGTTCCTTGCGACGCCCGAATTCCTGTAATCGTCCTTTACGTATGCGGCGGTGATGTTCATTACCTCCCTATATTCGGAAACAAATGATTCGGCAGTGGGCTGGATTCTAACATATCCTATGAGGTCGTCATGCTTATAGGCTATCCATATGTGACGATCCTCTTTTTTTAGCCAGTTTCTCAGATCAAGGACGGGGTCTTCATCCTGGTTAGGCATGAAGGTAGGGGATTTTCGGTAGTAAAGGTTATGTTGTCTGTGCAGATCAGCCAATACCGATAAATCCACTTTGAGGGCCTTTCTGATGGTGGTAGGTATGTCGATACCCGCAGGAGAAACTTCCTTAATAGAATCTACGCAGCGGAGACCGAATCCTAGCCAAAACCAGGTGTCAATCAGATCAACGTCGTGGGCGAACAGGGCAACGGCATGGGTTATCGATCCTTCTTCGACCCATTTATGGGCGGCCTGCCCGTACAATTCTCCGTACAACCCCTTTATGTTGTTCCCAAGGGCACCGTGCCCGTATATAGGACAGTATATTCCATCGTACTTACCGAATAGTTCACGGTTCTTAATTCCCACCATGAAACCACGTAGTCCGTCCTCACCAGTAATCATGACCCCCGAACCGCCTTCGAGGAGCTTTTCAAGGTGCTGCCTTAACTTATCCCTTAAATTATCCTCGACGGGGAGACATGGAACATCCTTTCTTTCTTCCCGGTAGGCCCTAACCACGATTTCAAGGACCTCGTCCAGGTACTTCACATCCGGATCCTCGTAACCTATTTTCATACACTCTCATTCCAAAATTTTCACATATATATCACACGGATTGTCTTCACCCCAACCGGGATAGGGACAGATGGTGTCCAATAACAAAAAACCGTGTTTTCGGTAAAAGGCTCTGGTTGCCTTGTAGGGCTCGTAATCGTCTATTTCAGACAGTGTTTTGACTTCGAGTAATTTAAAATCTTGTTTGAGATCCCGTATTACATATTCTAACAAGCGGGAGCCGATACCCTTCCCTTGAAGTTCTTTATCTACGGCCATCCAGGATATCTCAGCTACATCCCGGTTTTTATGATGTATAGTGATGAAACCGACTAGTTGATTTTCCTGAAAAGCGGTGTAAAGTTCGTGTTCTATCAGATCCTGTTCCATCTTTTCGTAACCGTCCTCGTTGAAATACTCCGTTAATCCTCTGGCGAGTTCAAGACCGTTATTTATATGTTTTCTATTATTAAACATCTCTATTTTATTCATTTTCTGCATCCGCCGTCAATCGATCTAATTCGAGCTTCATCTTCGCTACAAACTCCTCGTATTCTCCTTCGTCGTATATATCCGTACTCTTTTTGTTGTAGTCTATGGGTTGTCCGGGAAAAGGGTCGTCGATGGTCCGGGGATACAGGTGAAGATGGAGATGTGGTATCGTATTTCCGTGTATCTCGTAATTTATCTTAACACCGCCTGTTACATTCTTCAAAGCTTTCGCGTATATCCGGATATCCTTCATGAAACCCGATAATTCATTATCTTTGAGATGGTATAATTCGATACCGTGATATTTAGCGGTGGCATGACACGCCCATTTGATACACTCCACTTTTTCGGAATTTAACCACGAGTGCTTTAATTCGTAGAGGTCTATCATGCCCTCGGGCATGGGTTCTGCTCTACAAACAGGACAGTTTTCCGGATCGGTCATCTTATTCCATTTTTCATAGTCGTTATGAAAGCTCATGTTATCGTCTTAATGTATTGGGATGTAAATAGAATTTATGCAGATAACGACTTTCTATGTGATTTCGCATTCGGTAACTATGTATATCCCTGCATCCGTTTTCTACCTCTCTATATCATATTTACAGTTAGTACCAGATCATTTAAACCCCCCATGAAGCCTGATAAAGAATTGGCCCGTCAAACCAAAGTCCGTAGGTTTAGAACACCTTGGATAAATCGAACATGGTACGGTGGATCAAATGAACGTGGGCGGAGTGCTTACCGTTAGATAGACCAATCTCTCGTCACCGATGTTCTTGGCACTGTGGTATATGTTCGAAGGGTGCCAGAGGGAGTCTCCCACTTCCATGGTGTACACATCTTTGCCCACCGTGTACTCCATTTTACCTTTCAATACGATGTGAAATTCTTCACCCTGGTGACGGTACCGGCTGGATTCTACACCCACCTCAAGTTCCGCTATTATCGCTTCCATCTCGTCAGATTTTTGCAGCAAACGAAAGAGTTTACCGTCCACTTTTTTCTTTTTCTTTTCATTGCCTTTTTTCACGTATACACATTTCATTTTATCAACCCAACAGTCCTATAAGCACTCCTGCGGCAGTGGCCGACCCTATTACGCCGGCCACGTTGGGGCCCATGGCGTGCATGAGAAGATGACTTCCGGGATTTTCTTTCTGCCCCATTTTCTGGACCACCCGGGCGGCCATGGGTACGGCGGAAACTCCCGCAGCGCCTATCATGGGGTTAATCTTACCGCCCGAAAGCTTATAGAAAAGCTGCCCCAGGAGGGTACCTCCTGCGGTGGCGGTGGCGAAGGCGAATATACCAAGTAGTAATATCTTGAGGGTCTGCTGATTAAGGAAAGTTTCGCCCACCATCAAAAAGCCTATACCAAGACCGAGCATTATAGTGGCTATATTGATAAGTTCGTTTCCTCCGCTTTTGGATAATCTATCCATAACACCTGAGACCTGGAAAAGGTTGCCCAGCATCAACATCCCCACTAAAGGTAGTGCGAAGGGGACTACAATTCCGACTATTATTGTAACTGTGATGGGAAAAAGTATCTTCTCTATCGGTCTAACCTTCCGTAATTTACCCATGGTGATCTTCCTTTGTTCCTTGGTGGTAAGGGCTTTGATTATGGGTGGTTGTATGATCGGCACCAATGCCATATACGAGTAAGCCGCCACGGTAACTGCCGCAATTATACCCGGCTGGTCACCCACCAACCTTGTGGCCGTATATATCGCGGTTGGGCCGTCGGCACCTCCAATAATTCCTATAGATGCGGCTTCGTTTAAATTGAATCCTATCATCACCGCAAGTCCAAGTGCACAAAAAATACCTATCTGAGCCGCTGCTCCGAGTAAGAAGGTCTTAGGGTTCGCTAGAAGAGGAGAGAAATCCGTCATAGTTCCTATCCCTAGAAAGATTATCAAAGGTATGATACCCGTACTTATCAACTGTGTATAAACTACCTCCATAAGACCGCCTGGGTCGGTTAATCCCATCTCTGTCCGGGCAACGTTTGCCAACAAAGTAGCAAATCCGATGGGGCCCAACAGTAAAGGCTCCATTTTTTTGAATATCGCCAGGTAGATCAGTATGATAGCCACAGCCATCATGACCCAATTTTGCCAAACCAGAGTTGAAATTCCTACTCTGAAGAATTCAAACATCTATTCCTTCCCTCCTGCAATTATTGCTGTCGCTATAGCAGCTACTCTTTCGATCTCATCTTCGTCCCTACCACCGAAAAATTTGTCGACTATCCATCCTGTAATATACGTGCTCAAGGTCAGTATTCCCAGTGTTATGAATACTACCAACACCCCAATAAAAATTAATTCTTGGGTAGTAGGTGTGTTCATTTAACTCACTCCAGAACGGCTATTACGTCGCCTTCTTCGACATCCTGCCCTTCTTTTACATTTATGGATGCTATCGCTCCGTCACGAGGGGACGTTATATCGTTCTCCATCTTCATGGCTTCCAGTACTGCAATCGTATCGCCCGATTTCACCTTTTCACCTACGTTTACCGGTATGCGCAGGATAGTGCCCAACATGGGTGCAGATACTTTAAAGGCTTCACGGTCTACCTTGGGCTTATTTTTCGGGTTTTGCTTATCCTTTGAGCTGGGAAATAGAACGGAGATGCTGTACTCCTTACCATTTACTACGATCGTCTCACCGCTCTTCATCTTCACATCATATTCCGTGCCGTCGACTTTTACTTTACCGTCCATGGGGAATTCAGGGCGTCTAACAACTTCTTTTTTCTCTTCAGGTTTTTTCAAAGGAAGCTGATCGGAGGTGAATTCGGCTTTAGCTTCACCTTTAAGGAACCTTAAGCCTATCTCCGGATAAATTGCGTAGGTGAGCACGTCTTCCGGCTTGCTACCGAGACCCTTCTCTTCCAGCTCGTCCTTTCTCTTCTTGAACTGTGGTTCTAACATGTCGGACGGCCTGCAGTCGATCACCTCGTCACGCCAGTTGGGACCCAATATCTTCTTGTACATCTCTTCGGATATCTCTCCCGGTGGCTTGCCGTACATACCCCTGAAGTATTCCTTGGTATCGTTAGTTATCTTCTTGTATCTACCGAAGAGAACGTTCATAACCGACTGGACACCCACAACCTGAGAAGAAGGCGTTACCAAAGGCGGATAACCGAAGTCTTTTCTCACCTCTGGTGTTTCCTTTAGTACTTCATCGTACTTATCACCCGCACCCTGCTGTTCCAACTGGAAAACAAGGTTGGACAGCATACCGCCTGGTACCTGATGAACCGTAACAGACGGGTCGATCCTCATTGCGGCCTGTCTATGAAGATGACTGTACTTCTTCCATACTTCCTGAAAGTATTCCCTTATCTCCATCAGTATTGACATGTCGTAACCGGTATCGAATTCAGTGTCCTTCAAAGCGGCAACCACCGATTCCGTGGGCGGCTGTCCGGTGCTGCCGGTAAGAGATGATATCGATGTATCCAGAATATCGATCCCGGCGTCGCACGCTCTCATGTACGATAGTCCTGTCATCCCCGAAGTGTTATGGCTGTGAAGGTCTATGGGTATTTTTATGCCGGTGTCCTTGCACCCCTTTATAATATCGTAGGCCCTGGTGGGTGATATCATCCCTGCCATATCTTTTATGCAGAGGGAATCGCAACCCATCTTCTCCAGTTTTTTAAAGTCTTCCACATAGCGTTCGACGGTATGTATGGGAGAGATCGTATAACACAATGAACCCTGAGCATGGCCGCCTACATCTTTAACCGTCTTTATCGGTACTTCCATATTCCTAAGATCGTTCAGAGCATCGAATATCCTGAAATTATCGCAGCCGTTCTTTTTTGCGTAAAAGATGAATGTCTTTACTATGTCGTCGGGGTAGCTTCTGTAAGCCACTATGTTCATGGCTCTTTCGAGCATCTGGAGCGGCGTATTCGGCATATTTTGTTTTAGAGTACTGAGCCGTTCCCATGGATCTTCATTCAGATACCTGATAGCTACGTCAAAAGTTGCACCACCCCACACTTCCAGAGAGTGAAAACCGACTTCGTCCATCTTCGAGCATATGGGAAGCATATCCTCCGTCCTCAATCTTGTTGCCAGAACGGATTGGTGTGCGTCCCTGAACGTTTGGTCGTGGAGTTCTACCATGTTGGTTACCTCCTCGATTGCTCTTATTAGAAGCAACGAGTTTTTCTATCGTTAAATGCAGGTGGTGTATAAATCCTTTGGTCATTTTCGTCATTCGGTCCAAGTGGTCATTGCGGCACCCAGAACGAAAAGAACCGCGGCGATGGCGAATATGACAGCCGTATTGTTCATGGCGCTCGTATTGTTCCCGTAAATCATGGCGTCTCTGAGCCCCTCGTTAACATAATAGAGAGGAAGCACCCTTGCTATCTGTCCCAGGTATGCAGGCATCATCTCCAGTGGGAAGAATGTTCCCGCAAGGAACATCTGGGGGAATGTGACCGCACCCCCGGCGGAATCCGCAGTTTCCTCTTCCTTTACGAAACGGGAGATGAGCATTCCCATACCCGAGAATGCAAAGGCCGCCGAAGTGACTATCACGAAAAGGTACGCGTTGATGATCACACTTATGTCCCAAACCACCACGCCCACAATGATGATGACGAAGGTTGAAACGAAGGATATGAAGGTCATGAAAAGCATCTTGGATAGTAGGTATTCCCAGCGTGAAAAAGGTGTTGTGGACAGTTTCCGCAGTATACCCCATTTTTTGTATTTCGTGTTCCTGAATATTGTACCGTAGATGGACGAGGTCATCACCGTGAGACCGATGACCCCGGGTAGGAAGAAATCGATGAACTTGAATTCCCGAGTTGTGAGACTCTCTTCACTATATACCAAAATATTTTCCGCGCCCGTTATCTCGTTGTTCCATCCCTGTAACGTGCCTGCTACTACGCCCCTTATCATCCCGTTAACCGATTCTCTTGTAGGGTCCAACGAGAGGGTCAGTGATACGGTATCGTTTGAGCCTTGATACGCCATATGGACTGTATCCTCGAACCCTTCGGGTATCACAAGGGCCGCACGTATATTATTATCTGCTATGTACTTGTCCGTTTCCACATGGGATGGGATGGTCTCTATATTCAACCGTTCTTCCAGGGACGATATGAACATCTCGGACATATCAGTGTCGTCCATGTCCTGTACGTACAGTGTTATGGTAACATCATCCTGCCCCTGAAATATGGCCCCGAAGAGCAGCATTAAAAGTACTGGAAAAGCGATGGCCCAGAATACTGTGCCCTTCGAACGATACCACATCTTTACGTTTGCCATGAAGTCTGTGATTATTGCTACGGGCCTCATTCCGCATCCTCCCCTTCAAGGGTCTCTCCCGTAAGGTTGAGGAATACCTCTTCCAGATTGGCCCTTCTTACCTCCATGCTTTCGAATATCATCCCTTCCTTTACCACCTTTGACAGTATCCTAGTTATATCGTTAGGGTTCTCCACATGAAGTGTTACGGTGTTGTTCTTTGCCACTTTGGCTTTCCAACCCAAAGAGACCATATGTTTTTTGTCGCATCCGTGAAGTTTTACGGTATAACCGTCACCGTTCTGCAAGATCAGGTCGTGGGTACTTCCCTCTGCGACTATGCGTCCATTGTGTATTATGGCCACACGGTCAGCCAGATATTCTGCCTCCTCCATGTAATGAGTGGTGAGGAAAATGGTCTTCCCCTCGGATCTCAAGGCACTTATAGCCTTCCAAACACCCCTCCTTGCTCTGGGGTCGAGGCCCGTAGTGGGCTCGTCCAGGAACACGAGATCAGGGTCGTTAACCAGGGCCATGGCGACACCCACCCTTTGCTTAAGGCCGCCCGAGAGGTTCTTGTAAAGCTCGTCACGCTTATCGTCAAGATCCATCAATTTAATTATCTCGTCTATGTCGCGGTTACGCCGGTAGAATGATGCGTAATACTTCAGGGTCTCCTTCACCGTCAGACGCTCGAAGGAGCGGTATTCCTGAGGCAGCACCCCGATGCGTTCGCGTATGCTCTTAGATCTACCGGAGAATTCCCGACCGAATATATGTACGCTACCTGATGTCGGCTTTCGTATACCCTCGCATATCTCCACGGTGGTTGTTTTTCCCGCACCGTTTGGACCCAGGAAGGCAAATATCTCTCCCTTATTGATAGATATTGATATATCGTTCACCGCAATCAGATCGCCGTAGTGCTTGGTAAGGTTCCTTATATCGATAACCGGTTTCATTTTCTAACCTCTTCTTTGAAATAGCCTCAATTCTCCATGGCTATTTCTACTATGCGTTCGCCTGCCTTTCCGTCGCCGTAGGGACAACTTCCGGGAGACCATTTTGTCTGCTCGAAATAGTCGACCGCCCCGAGTACTGTATCGGGGTCCGTACCAACCACCTGGGCATGGCCCGAGGAAACGGCTTCCGGCCGTTCCGTGGAATCCCGGAGCACGAATACCTTTTTGTTGATGCTGGGGGCAGTTACCTCTTCCTGGATACCGCCCGAATCCGTGAGTATATATTTTGAACGTTTCATCATTACGAGGAACTCGAAGTAGCCCTGGGGTTTTACAAGGTACATACCCTTGATGTTCTTCAACCTATCGTAAAGCCCGGCCTTTTTAAACATCT
Organism: Thermoplasmata archaeon; assembly: GCA_019594305.1. Taxonomy (GTDB): domain Archaea; phylum Thermoplasmatota; class Thermoplasmata; order Halarchaeoplasmatales; family Halarchaeoplasmataceae; genus Haladaptatiplasma. The sequence goes on along the minus strand of JAFDTZ010000015.1, from coordinate 14,470 downwards.
TTTCCGCCCGCGGATGTATAGGATAAATCTTGTTCCTGGGTATACCATCGAATATCTCCAGTAACTGCCTGAGCACGTTCCTGTCGTCCACGTTCTCAGCCCGGTGGGCGGTGATCAGCACGAAGTCCCCGGGCAGGTAGAAGTCAAATTCCGCATTCTCCAGGGCCAATTCCATGTTCTGCATGCACGCATCTATAACCGTATTGCCGGTCACGTGTATATCGCCCAGCACCATCTCGTTTCGAAGTATTTCGGCGGACTGTTCCGTGGGTGCGAAGAGGAGATGTGAAAGATGGTCCGTAAGACGCCTGTTGTACTCCTCGGGCATCCTGAGGTCGTAGCTGCGAAGACCCGCTTCCACGTGGCCAACCTTTATGCCCATCTTCGCCGCTGCAAGGGCACCAGCCAGAACGGTGTTGGTGTCACCCTGTACAAAGACCAGTTCGATACCATTCTTCTTAAAGGTATCCTCCAGGCCCATGAGTGCCCTTCCCGTCTGCTCTCCCTGGCTGCCGCTGCCCACGGCAAGGTGCACGTCGGGCCGCTGTAGACCCAGTTCTTTGAAGAATATGTCGGATATATAGGGGTCGTAATGCTGACCGGTATGTATCAGGCGGAAATCCGCATCCCTTTCCTTAAGGGCGCGTACTACGGGTGACATCTTGATTATCTCGGGTCGGGTACCTACGACTACTGCGATCTTCATGTGTCATGTCATTGGCTCATGAATAAATAATTTGTCGGTGTCTTAGGAAGAATACATTCTCTAATAGACCTTTTTTACGAAGAACCCTCTCCAAGAATGAGCATATCCAATCAACGTCGTACGCCAATGCCCAGTCTATCTAGAAATTCGCATGCTTTACATACCTGCCCCAAGGTCGGTTCCCCGCAAAAGTCGCACTGGTCCAGTTTAACCGTACCGCCGTACTTATCACTCAGTGGTTCCTCCAGCTTGTCGTACGACCGCAATATGGCGTATTTCGTTCCGGGTATGCTGTCCTCGAGTGTGCCTATCACATCCCTGTAAAGGCCCCGAATGGCGGAAACCGCGTAAGGGCATTCTTCGGTATGAATCGGAATCTTTTTCAGCATGGCATACAGGTATACCTCGTTCTCGGGGATCGTCCGAAGGGGTGCGATCCTGGGGATCAAGCCCTCCTTTACTACACGATGAGGACCCATCCTGGACATCTTCTCCATGTCCCCCCTGCAGAAGTTCATCAGCACGGACTGCGCGGTATCGTCAAGGTTCAAGCCGGTGGCTAATAGGTCTGTGTCCAGCTCTTTGGCGGTGAGGTTCATGGCCCACCTCCTCAGAACTCCACATATCGAACACGCGTTTATATCACATCGCTTCACCATCTCATCCAAAGGGAGCCCAAAAGATTCTTCGAATGACACAATCTCATATTTTACATCGATATCATCGTATTGGTCTTTTGCTATCTCAATACTGCTGTTCCTATACCCACAGATACCCTCATCGATCGTAATACCCATTACCTTGCTGTCTCTACGTGCACCGAGTATATCCTTCACCAAACGAAGAGCGACCAAAGAATCCTTTCCGCCTGATACGGCCACAGCTATACTTTTGCCTCTACCGATATCTACCTGTTTCCTGAATTCTTTGTATACCCTTTTTTCAAGAGATTCCATGAAATGATCCGCACACAGGTGGACGCCGCTGTAATTCATGAATATTACCGCAGGCTCGCCGCATCGATCGCATTCCATGGTGGTAGAAACTTGGGAGTGATATAAAAGGATGTTGTGAGCTTTGTAAGGATAAACGATAAATTTTATCTACTAGCGTTAACTTATATTAAGACATGGAACGGAAATTATTGTTGTTTCGCACTATTATCGCAATTTTTTCAGTTGTGGTCATTGTTATCGCCTCTATAGGCATCTATTCTTCCTTCGTAAATCCTCTCATCAACCGTGCATCATTTGTTGACATACCATCCAAAGACCAGATAGGTTGGGAATTTAAAGAAGATAGCATAGATGTATCTACATCTATTTGGATAAATAACACGGGTTTATTCGATTTGGAAGATGTAAATTTAAATGTTATAATCGAAGGAGTCAACGTAACTTTCGTAGATGATGATACTTACATACCATCTGTTGCTTCCGGGGAAAATAGAGAAGTTCCTCTGAATTTCGCCATTGACTTTGAATTGATAGAGGAAGAATTGAAAATCGAAGACCTTTTCTTCGAGAACACCACCTTCTACATTATTTCTCGTATGACTGCAAGATATCCATATTCGATGATCAGCCTCGAACTTTATTATGATTCTATTATCGAATGGAAAGGAATAATAGAAACTCTGGAGTTTTTCTTCGAGGATGCACATGTTAACTCACTTCTGGATGATTCGGGGAGTGTTCTCAATATACCTTTTGAAATCGAAAGCAATGATATAATCTCAGATACCGCATATGTGGAAGTCACCATGTGGGACGAAAATCATCAAACGAGATTTTCGTGTACTCAACTTGAACTTGAGATGGGCACTAGAGAGCTAAGTCAACTGGAATTCGAGCTAAGCGAAGAAGATACGGAGTTGTTCATTACCTCCAGCCAACGTTTGGAATTCATATCACAAGTTTTTTTTCCAAATAATAACCTTTCATTCGAATACGTTACTCCGTATAGCTGGGGGGCACCATTGAACAACCTATTCATATCCAACCTTGTCAGTCATGATGATACTGTGTCTGCAGAACTTTACTTTGAAAATGATAGTCCAAGGGATCTTGCTATTAGGCGGGAAATATTTGTGTACAATATCCACGACCAGGAGATAGGTTATGAATTTAGGTGGCTATATGTATCCCTAGACACATCTTACTCGGAAAATATCCTAGTCGATGTCTCCGATACTCCCGAATATGCTATCATCATATTTTACGAAGTAAACACCGGTATGGAATATGTCACTGAGGTGAGCACATAGTAAATTCCGATTTAGAAAGACACCCTGTAAAAGCTTTACTTGTCGGTATTATTTACTTCTTGTTGGGTGTGGTGTCCGTCTCCTTGGGCGTATACATATTGCTTGCATATCATCCTGAGATGGATTTTTTGTTTGAAGGTACCGTATTGTATGCAATTTTGATAGGTACTCCTGTTGCGATATTTGCAGGTCTGAGTGCTTATTATGAAAAAGGCGAGTTACACCGCCTGGTTTTCTCAATAATTAGGGTTGCACTTTCGATAATATATTTTATCGTTTTATTCGCAAGTATAAACCTCGGATGGGAAGGGGACGAGTTCATTTACAGCATTTCCCTTACCGGTCTGGTATTGCTGACAATTATCGCACTCATACTTAACGGCATATATCACGCACTTGAGTATATTATTCATAGGCCGAAACCGCCCGAGGTGTCCAAGGAAGAAAACGGGTATCCTCCGGAGGACAATCGTATTGTAACGTGACAATATAGTTTAAGATATCACACTGTTTCCAAGCACGCATAACATCAATATATATATACGTCTTCTCTTTTCATCGAAACATGATAGATGATATCGAGGTAACCCGAAAGATAATCGAACGCCATTTCTCAGAGTTCTCGAAATGCATCGAATCCGACGTTACAATAGCGGGCGCAGGCCCCGCCGGTCTGGTGGCAGCACGTTATCTGGCATCCGAAGGTTTTAACGTTAATGTATTCGAAAGAAAATTATCGCCCGGAGGTGGCATGTGGGGCGGTGGAATGGGATATCCTGTTATAGTTGTACAAGAAGGATCATTGGAAGAACTACATAAAGTGGGAATCAACACTGAGGACGCAGGAGAAGGATACCACACTGCGGATTCCATCGAATCCGTGGCAAAACTCCTAGCTGGAGCAGTTGATGCCGGAGCCAAGTTTTTCAATCTTATATCAGTCGAAGATGTACTCTTTGAACAAGGACGTGTAAATGGTTTCGTGATAAATTCATCACCAATAAACCTTGCAGGACTACATGTAGATCCCATCACCGTAAGATCAAGAGCATCGATCGACGCTACCGGTCATGACGCTGATGTTTGTCGTATTGTGGAGATAAAAGCAGGACGGTTGAACACCAAAACCGGAAAAGTTGCCGGTGAACTTTCCATGTGCGCAGAAATAGGCGAAAAGACCGTTGTCGATAACACCAAAGAGGTATTCCCCGGTCTATGGGTTACGGGGATGTGTGCTAATGCGGTAATGGGCTCACCCAGGATGGGACCCATATTCGGAGGTATGTTACTCTCGGGGAAAAAGGTAGCAGAGCTGATCCGAATAGAACTGCAAAAAAAGGGAAAGTAATATATCATACCTTACAGGTTAATGAGACTTATAGTGTGGAAATGCCAATGACAGCAGATACGAGACATGACGAAGACAGTAACCGTGGTTTCACTAAGTTTAAAAGCATGGAACTTCCTCGTTTAATAGTAGTCGGCAATGACGCCTTAGAAAGTATTGGAGACACATGCAAGGAACTTAAATTAAAAGGTAACGGTCTGGTGATTTGTGACAAAACCACACACAAAATTGCCGGTAATAGGGTGATAGAGATACTAGAAGATATGGGATACCACATGGATCTTAAGGAGATATCTGATGCATCCCAAAGAGAAGTGGACAACATCGTATCTATGGTTAAAGAGGGTTTCGATTATCTGCTGGGAGTAGGAGGTGGTGTACCGATAGATGTTGCAAAGTGTTCTGCATATTACGCAGGGATTCCCTTTATCAGTGTCCCAACGGCAGCATCCCATGATGGCATAGCTTCGGCTAGGGCTTCCATCAATAAAAATGGTAACAAAGAGTCAATAGGCACACACCCACCCCTGGCAGTTGTGGCAGACACAGGTATAATCGCGAGGGGTCCTTACAGGCTGCTTGCATCAGGTTGCGCGGATATTATCGCAAATTCAACTGCGGTAAAAGATTGGCTGCTTGCAAAAAAACTGAGAAATGAACCATATTCACATTATGCGGCTAATCTTTCAAAGATGACCGCTTACTCATTGATAAATAATTCTGATAGTATTAAACCGGGTTTAGAGGAGAGTGCTTGGGTGGTAGTGAAAGCTCTTGTGAGTTCGAGTGTAGCGATGAGCATAGCCGGTTCTTCAAGACCGGCCAGCGGTAGCGAGCACAAATTCAGCCACTCACTCGATAAGTTAGTGGAGAAACCTGCACTTCATGGAGAACAGTGCGGTGTAGGAACCATCATCATGATGTACCTGCACGGTGGAGATTGGATGGGGATAAAAACCGCACTTCAAGCTGTGGGAGCACCCACTAACGCAAGAGGGCTCGATCTGTGTGAGGACGAATTGATCGAGGCTTTGGTCAGAGCGCCGGAGATAAGACCAGAAAGATACACCATCCTGGGTAATGGTAGGATGGATCGTAATGCGGCGGAACTGGCCGCAAGAAAGACCGGAGTAATCTAAATGGAGGTAAAAATATGACAGAAGTAACATTGATAGGAGAAAAAATAGCTAAAGAAGGACTTGAGTTCGCGTTCGGAGGCTGCCTTTCTAGGTGCCAGAGTTGTGAGATAAAAAACTCATGCTGTGGCTTGGAAAAGAACAAGTGGTATAGGGTCACAGGGGTTAGGGAAAATTCACATGAATGTGATGTCCATAACGGAAGTGTGAAGGTAGTGGTTGTGGAAGAGATACCTATACATACAACACTAAAAGCCCGAGGCCTCATAGAGGGTGCGATAGCCACACTTGAGAGTAAAAATTGCAATGATATAGATTGTGAAAACTATAATCTCTGCAACCCCCCAGGTGTTGAGCCAGGTGGTAGATATCATGTGGAATCGGTAGGTAAAAAAGTTCAATGCCCGAAGGGTTTAGATATCAAAGAAGTAGAGCTTTTATGAAAAGTCTACTTCCTACGCATCTTGTCGAACCAACCTTTTTTCCTCTCTTCTTCTATTTTTGAAAAATCCTTCAACAGTTCCTTTTGTCTAGAATTGAGGTCCTTGGGTACTGTAACATCGATATGAACGATAAGATTACCGTATCCCCCACTGCTTTTTGGCAATCCCTTTCCTTTCAAACGATACTCTTGTCCAGGCTGTGTACCGGGAGGTATGTTCATGTCCACTTTATCGTCAAGTGTCGGTATCCTGATCGTATCTCCCAATGCTGCCTGAGTGAGTGAAATGGATCGTTTGATCACTATATCGTCACCACGGCGGATAAAAGTATCATGAGGTTTTACATGAATATAGGCATAAATATCTCCTTCTTGACCACCCCTATGACCGGCATCTCCCTTGACGGGAATCCGAAGTATCGACCCATCATAGGCTCCGGGTGGTATCTTGATATTTAGTGTTTCAGTCTTTTCTACCCGCCCGCTACCATCACATGTAGGACATGGATTTTTTATGTGCTCACCGGTTCCACCACAGTTCGGACAAGCTGATACGCGAATTAGCTGTTGGAATCCCTGTCTTCTGACATCCCTGTACTCACCCGTTCCCTGACACTGTGGACATGTGCTCCGCTCACCATCTTTGCTGCCGCTACCACCACATGTATCACATCTTGCGTTACGATGTATTCGTATGGTCTTTTCAGTACCCTTTTTTATATCCTCCAATGTAACCTCTAGAGTTATCCTTAGATCATTTCCTCTCCTAGCCCGGCTTCTTGAAGATCTTATTGGACCTCTTCTTCCGAATAGATCACCGAAAATATCGCCGAAACCACCGCCGGCAAAAAAATCAGAGAAAATATCTTCTACATCTCCTCTGTGGGAAAAGTCGTCCCAGGTAAAATCACCGCCGCTGAAGTACTGGTCGCGCACACCGGCCTCACCATATTTATCGTATTGTTTTCTTTTTTCATCATCGATAAGTACTTCGTAGGCTTCGGATATCTCCTTGAACTTTTTCCGAGCACCTTCCTGGTCATCAGGATTCTTATCTGGATGATACTGTTTGGCCTTTTTGCGGTAGGCTTTTTTTATCTGTTTCTTATCGGCGTCTCGGGAAACCCCCAGCCTTTCGTAGTAGTCTTCGGCCATGATACTCTGACATTATGAGGACATATAAAAAGAAGAGGGGTTACTCCTCTTCGTCCACTACCTCATAATCGGCATCCACGTAACCCGTACCTTCTTCGTTTTCATCTGATTGCTCGGTAGCTTGCTGTTGTTGCGCCGCTTGTTGCTGTGTCGCAGCTTCCTGCTGTTTCTGGTACATCTGTTCACCTATCTTAGTTAGTTTCTTCGTAAGTTCTTCCTTTTTGGTCTTGATGAGGGAAAGATCATCTTTTTTAAGGGCTTCTTTGAGCTCTTCTATCTTTCCCTGAATCTCTTCCTTAAGGGACGGATCTACATTATCGCCATACTCTTCGAGAGTTCTCTCCGCCGAGCCCACGAGTATCTCGCCTTCGTTCTTCTCCTCGATCTCTTCTCTGCGTTTCTTGTCCTCTTCTGCATGTGCCTCTGCATCCTGCTTCATGCGTTCTATGTCCGCCTCGGATATCTGGCCTGTGGAGACCACGGTTATTCTGTTCTTCTTACCGGTACCCTTGTCCTCCGCTTCAACGTTTAGTATGGCGTTCTCGTCCATCTCGAAGGTTACCTCTATCTGTGGAACACCCCTTGGCGCCGGGGGTATGCCGGTAAGTTGGAAACGACCCAAGCTAAAATTGTCCTTTGCCATGGCTCTCTCGCCCTGTACTACATGTATGTCTACGCTAGTCTGGTTGTCCGCAGCCGTGGTGAATATCTTGCTGGCCTCGGTGGGTATGGTGGTATTCTTCTCTATAAGCGGTGTGGTTACGCCACCCAGTGTCTCGACCCCCAATGTGAGCGGAGTTACATCCAACAGGACGATGTCATCCTTAACATCACCAGATATAACTCCAGCTTGTATTGCAGAACCCACTGCAACACACTCATCCGGGTTGATCTTCATATGCGGTTCTTTACCAAAATGATCCCTGACCATCTCTTTGACCGCCGGAAGTCTCGTTGAGCCGCCTACAAGTATAACTTCATCTATATCCTTAGGGGTCAGACCGGCATCTTTGAGAGCGGTCTTCAATGGACCCATGGTCTTATCCACAAGGTCCTTTGTCATATTCTGGAATTTTCCTTTACTCAACTCCATATCAAGATGTTTCGGTCCGCTCTCGTCCGCTGTTATATAAGGTAGATTTATCTCCGTAGTTCCCCTTGAAGACAGTTCCTTCTTTGCTCTTTCCGATGCTTCGTATACTCTTTGGAGGGCTTCACGGTTTTTCCTTAGATCGATACCTTCCTGTTTCTTGAACTCATCAAGACACCAGTCCACTATCCTCTCGGTCCAATCATCACCACCCAATTGAGTATTTCCCGATGTTGCTAGTACTTCGTAAACCCCGTCACCGACTTCCAGTATGGATACATCGAAGGTCCCGCCGCCTAGATCGTAGACAAGTATGGTCTCGGCTTTGTCCTCATCCATCTTGTAGGCCATCGCTGAAGCGGTGGGTTCGTTGAACACCCTCTCAACCTTGAAACCGGCTATCTCACCGGCGGCCTTGGTTGCCTCTCTCTGAGGCTCGTTGAAATATGCAGGCACGGTGATAACGGCACGTTCTATTTCGGTTCCAAGATATGCTTCGGCATCCCTCTTTAATTTTTGAAGGATCATGGCTGATATCTCTTCAGGTGTGTATTCTTTGCCATCTATCTTTACCTTATGGTCCGACCCCATCTTCCTTTTGATGGATGTGATGGTGCGTGCAGGATTTTTAACAGCCTGTCTCTTTGCGAGTTCGCCCACGAGTCTTTCGCCATCTTCTTTTATGGCTACCACCGAAGGAGTCGTTCTTCCTCCTTCTGAGTTTGGTATGATTGTGGGCTCTCCACCTTCCATTATGGCCATGGCCGAGTTCGTCGTTCCTAAATCTATTCCTATTATCTTTTTATTCATCTTCTTTCACCTCTTCTTTTTTTGCTAAATATTTTCCTACCTTTACCTTTGCAGGTCGGATTAACTTCGAATTCAACTTGTATCCTTTTTGTAATTCTTCCAATACTTTATCGTGTTCTTCCTCTTCTTCCACCTCTTCGGAGATTATGCATTCGTGGTAGTAGGGATCGAATTCCTCATCATTGCATTCTAAATTTTCAAGACCGTGTTCCTTCAGTGCGGCCTTAAATTTTCTGAATATCATCTCCAATCCGTCCTTATCAAGAGGATCATCATTACCCAATGCCCTTTCGAAATCATCTAACACTGGTAGAAGTTCATTTACTAAGCTCTCGTTTGCCAGGGCTATCAACCTTTTCTTTTCAGCGTTCATTCGCTTACGATAATTATCGAAATCCGCCATCACTCTTTTGAGGGAGGATTCCAGCTCCTGTATCTTCTCTTCCAGAACTTCACCGGTGGTTTCAACTTCGTCTTGAACATCCTCTTCGTTCGGTTCGGAAATTTCTTCTTCCTTTTCAACACATTCTTCCTTCATGACACATACCTCATTCTACCTTTATACGTGCTCCTTTTGTGTCTCTTTTTTTATTCAGTTTGACTTCGAGAACACCGTTGCGATAAGTTGCGTCGGCATCTTCTGGTTCAACATCCACCGGAAGCTTCACACGGGTTCTATATTTCCTTGCGCCGTCAACGTCGATGGCCAGTTCCCGACCCATTACCTCTAGATCGATGTCCTCCTTCTCAACGCCCGGTACATCGACTGTTACCAGAACTTCGTCCTCTGTTTCCTGCACATCGGTCAAAGGTGTCCATTCACGCCCTTCGTCTTTTTGGACGAAAAAGTCCCTTGCATTACCGAATTCACTCACTTTCGGTATGCCGTCGGGACCACTTTTAAATGATACACCGAATACCAGAGGTTGGTTATCCAGTCCTTCCAATCCTTTATGCATTATCTCTTCTATCATCTTCTCTATTTTCTCGATCTCCATGTTGAATCCCGGAGAACCGTAGGGACTCCTCTTTTTCCACCAATCCGTATATTCTTTATCGTCATTTTTTTCCTTTTCTTCTTCTTTTTCCATGATATCACCATATATCTGCCTTTCTTTTTATCTCGTTTATTAACTTAAATACCTCATCTTCTCTCATCTTTAGTTCCTTAGCTAGTTTTCTCGGGTCTGTCTCACCGGTACTAAGGACACAATAAAGAAGATTTCTTTCCATATAATCATCGAAATTTTTAAGGACGTGATTAAATGCCTTTTTAAGAGCTTTTTCTTTTAGTTTTAGTAAATGCAGCCTTTCGTTGCTCAGCCTATCTATCTCTTTGTTCAAGTTTAAAATCAACCTACGCATTTCATCTAACGAATCCCTTTTCTTTAATACCTTTACATCTTCCTCCAAATCTTCGTAGCCTTCTACCCTTTTGCCTGTGAGTTTTTCCACTTCAGTGTGGAAGAGACAGTGTCCGATATCTATATGTATAGATATCTCCCGGTTAAGGGAATATGTCTTAGTCGGGGGGCCTCCTTTCTCACTCTTTGAGATCCTTGAAATAACGATTCCCTGCTGTTCCATGGTATGAAGGTGTTTTGAAACCGCCTGCTGACTTGTGTCTATCGCTCTTGATAGTTGCAGGGGGTAGTGTTCTTCCTTTGATAAAACCTCAAGTATCCTCCTTCGTGTCGGATTTTGGAGGAGCTGCATGATCTTATCGAATTCTTCTTTGTTCATGGTCAATAAATAAAAGAGGAAAAAGTATGTTTATTTCACCTTTAACTTTTTCCCCTCTGGCTCTTTTAGTTCCTTCTTTGGAAGGCTTATCTCAAGTATTCCGTTCTTAAAGGTAGCTTCTGCCTCGTCTGTCAATACGTCTGCCGGTATAGGCAATTCTCTGTAGAACGAACGAACACTTCGTTCCTGCCTGAGGTAGTCTTCCCCTTCTTCCTTTGTTTCCTGTTTAGTTTCTCCCTTCAATGTCAACATGTCTTCCTTTACTTCTATCTCAATGTCCTCTTTTTTCAGACCGGGGAGCTCTGCTTCCACCAAGTACTTATCACCCTTATCTTTGAAATCGACGAGCGGTGTTCTATTGATGGGGGTTGAGGCAAAACGTCTCCTCAGAGGTCTAGAGAATAGCCTGTTGAAATTTCTGTCCAGCTCTTCGAACAATCTGTCCATCTCCATGATGGGTCTGTAGACCCAATCATCATCTAACCAGCTGCCTGTCCTTTCTACCGAGCCTTCGTCTTTTTTTTCCTCGATCGCTTCCTTTTTTTCTTTCTTTTCCTTTTCTGCCATCTATACCACCTCTACTTTACAACGTTATGTTGTAATTTAGGTGTTTACTAATTAGTGTGAACTTCTATATAAACTTTATGGGTGATGAGGCCCATTGTTATAATGCGTTATATATTTATTTTTGTAAAAGAACTTATTTTCATTTAACTCCTTTTTTTACCCTGTATGTACATACATGTAACCAATATCTTTATTATCATTTGAAAAACTAAGACTTACGTTCTTATAGGTGTAAAAAATGAAAAACGAGGAGAATACCAAGTTAACCAAGGTGATGACAGTTGGAATATCGGTCCTTTTTTTAACCGGATTTATCTTATTCCTAACTGATGGAATGGCCTCTACAAACGGGGAAATCGAAAGAGCTGTTTTTGTTTTTAGAGATATCAACGATATACCCGTAGCCGCCGAGCACGGTCTGCGTATAATATTAAGAGATGGTGCAAGAATGCTTGTGGAAGGGGATTCCAATACATTAGATAAATTGGAAAATTTAGGATATGAGATACATCGTGAAGATTCAGATACATCCGCATGGAACGGATTAGATAACCTATCGTATTTAGACACAGACGATTCCATAAACCAGGATTATCCGTTTCCGAACCATTATCCCAGTGTGCAGGAGCTCTATGATTGGTACGACGATATTGTACTCGAATTTCCTGATCTGGTAACGAAGACACACATCGGATATTCCTACGAAGGAAGAGACCTATGGATGCTGGAGATTACTTCCAACGAGGATGTTCAGGTAAGTTACAAACCAGGGTTCTTAATTGACGGAAACATGCATACCCGTGAATGGTCGGGCAATCAAGTGTCCTCATACTTTATGTGGAGGATACTGAACGAATATAACACCAACGAAACCATATATTGGCTGCTGAACAACCGCAGGATATATGTGATGCCCATGCAGAATCCCGATGGATATATATTCGACGGAGATGGTGAACTCGGTGACGACGGAAGAGGAGGTAACTGGCGTAAGAACAGGAACGCTTCGACACCTACTACTGCAGTGGGTGTGGACCTCAATCGTAACTGGGATATCATGTGGTCAAGCGGTAACAGCGATCCCAGCGCCGACGATTACCATGGCGAAGCTCCTTTTTCCGAGTACGAGAACTGGCACCTGAGGGACTTCATGCTGGAAAAAGGAATAGATTCATACCAAAACATACACAGCTATGCCGGAACACTTCTGATACCGTTGATGTATTCCTCAGATCCTTCACCTCATGACCAATGGTACAGGGGTATGGCCGGACACATGACCTCTCTTACCTCGATAATGGGAAACGAAGGCAATCATTACAGCTACGGTCAGCCTCACGAAGAAATAGGCTACAGCGCGCCGGGAGGTGCCGGTGATTGGGTCTATGACGCCATGGGAGCCCAGGCACTCGTGTATGAACTGGAAACCGGTGGTGACGGGTTCTACCCATCTGTGGATAAGATAATGACCATAAACACCGATGTGGATGAATCTCTCATATACCAGGCAAGAGTATCCGATGTTGACCTTGGTGATGGCACCAATCTTCTATTCCCACCGATTCCATACATCCTCTATGGTACCGTAACCGATACAGGAGGTTTCCCTGTTGTGGGTAATACGGTCACCCTTGAAAACATGGTTACCGCTGAAACCCGGTCCATTAATACCGATTCCAACGGTTATTACGAACTCAACTACGGTACTCTAGTTGAACACGGGTATACACTCACAGACACCTTTTCCGTTTCATCCGGGACAGCATACACCGAATTCACCATAGGTGAAGAATGGGGTCAAAGGATAGATTTGGTTACTGAACCCGACGGTGACCCACCAGATATAACGGTCACACGACCTACGGGGGGAGAGACTTGGTATGCGGATGAACAGGAATCCATAACATGGACAACAACCCAAGGTGACGGAACGATAACCGGCGTTGATTTAGAGTATACGGTGAACAACGGAGCATCTTGGAATGTGATAGTCACCGGAATTCCGGACTCTGGCAGTCATCTGTGGACCGTACCGGACATAGCTACAGACCAAGCTAGGATACGGGCAACCGTTCACGATGACGAAGGCAGGAGGGGCAACGATATCAGCGGTGTTTTCACCATCGTAGGTACACCTCCGGAGCCACCGGCACCACCTGAGAATCTGGCCGTCGAACATTACGGAACCGGCATGGAGACTCTTTTCTACGATGATGTAGAAGGGGGCGATCTTGGATATACTACAGGAACATCCGAATCGCCGGCAAGCGAGTGGGGTATACGACAGCACGGAGCAACCTCTGGAGTAAATTCATGGGATTTCGGAGATGGTCAGTACTACAAGACCTCAGCTTATGGATATCTTAGCTGGCTCATCTCTCCGGGAATCGAGATACCCACGGGGGCCGAGAATGTGGAACTAAGCTTCGAACATTGGCGGGACTTCGGTATGCAAACTACTTATCTTGACGGCGGCAATCTTAAGCTTTCCACAACAGGCACAGGCGGCACTTTCAACGTGATAACTCCCAACGTGGGTTACGACGGTCCTATAAACGACGCATACGGTAATCCCCTGGGAGGACAGCAGGCTTGGGGCGGCACCGTTGGCTGGGAAACCGTTACCTTTGACTTATCCGCCTATACCGGTGAAACAATACATCTTCGTTGGGATGCCGGTATAGAAGCTTACGACGAGGACTTCGGAGCCGGATGGCGTATCGATAATATCCTAGTAACCGCTGAAACCCCCGGTGAAGGAGACGAGCACAACCGCTTGACGTGGGATGCCAGTCCCGACGACCCATCGGACGTGGCTCAGTATAATGTCTATCGCTCGGAAGAATCCGAAGGTACCTATGAGTACGTAGAGAGCGTATCTGCAGACGGTTCTGCAAGTTACGAATACCTCGATCTTGATAAAGGACTTCCGGATGGAATAATCTGGTGGTACATAGTACGTGCCGAAGGGTTGAACGGTGTTGAAGAAGAGAACACCAACGCGGTGCCTGAACCGGGCGAGGAAACCATATACGTTGATATACCACTCTACGCAGGCGGAGATGCAGAGGGCTGGAACTTTGTTTCCTTCAATCTGATGCCGCTGGATACCACCCTAGAGGCTATACTCGCAGATATAGACGGCAATTACAATAAGCTGATGTACTTCGACGCCTCTACCGGAGAGTGGAGTTCATATATACCCGG